>DASQAT010000038.1 GCA_035635555.1 Candidatus Dormiibacterota bacterium | reverse complement strand
CGGATGTTCCCGACCGCGAGGCGGATGACATAACGACCTCCCAGGCTCGTGTGCGACAGGAACACGTCGCCTGTGTCGTTCAGCGCCTGAAGCAGACGCTCGTTGTACGAGTTCAGCGGCGCGCCCTCGGATACCCCCCGGGGGACGGCCCGGAAGCACACCACGCCGAACGAGACCGGTGCCATCCGCTCGAAGCCGGGGTCGGCGTCGACCCACGAGGCGAACAGGCGCGCCAGCCTCACGTGCTCGCGCAGGCGCGCGCGAATCCCCTCCAGGCCGAACGAGCGCATCACGATCCACAGCTTGAGGGCGCGGAACCGCCGGCCGAGCTGGAACCCGGTGTCCATCAGATTGCGCACCTCCGAAGTCTCCGAAGTCTTGAGATACTCGGGCGTCAGGGCGAAGGCGGCGCGCAGCAGATCCATCCTGCGGCAGTAGAAGGCGCTCAGGTCGAACGGCGTGAACATCCACTTGTGAGGGTTCACGACGAAGGAGTCGGCGCGCTCCATCCCATCGATGGCCGCGCGGAGCTCCGGGAGGATCGCCGCCGTGCCGGCGTAGGCGGCGTCCACGTGCAGCCAGAGACGCTCGCTGGCACAGACATCCGCCACGGCCGGGACGGGATCGACGCTGGCGACCGACGTCGTCCCCACGGTGGCGACGACCGCCAATGGGACGTGCCCGGCCCGGCGGTCATCCGCCACGGCCGCGGCGAGGAGATCGGCGCGCATCCGGAACTCCGCGTCGGCCGGTATCCGGCGCAGATTCTCGTGCCCGAGCCCGAGGACGATCACCGCCTTGTCGACGGAGGAGTGCGCGTGCTCGGAGCAGTACACCCGGAAGGCGCCGCTGCCGCGCCCGGTGAGGCCGCTCGTCCTCACCTCGGGCGCAAGAGCGTGGCGCGCCGTCGCGAGCGCGTGCAGGACCGCCGTCGAGGCCGTGTCGTAGATGACCCCCTCGAAGACCTCCGGCAGGCCGAGCGCCCGCCGCAGCCAGGACAGCACGACCTCTTCGAGCTCGGTCGCGGCCGGCGACGTGCGCCACAGCATCGCCTGCTGGCTCACCGCCGTCGACAGGAAGTCGGCCAAAGCACCCGGCATCGAGAAGCCGCACGGGAAATAGGCGAAGTATCCCGGATGGTTCCACTGCGTGAGCCCGGGCACGAGGACCCGCTCGAAATCGGCGAGGATGCGCTCGAACGGCTCGGCCGCTTCAGGGGCGTCGGCCGGCAGCGCGGCGCGGATCGCCCCCGGCTTCACTTTCGACAGGACGGGATTGTCGAGCGACCATCTGAAGTAATCCGCGAGCCAGTCCACGAGCCGATGGCCGTCAGCGCGGAATTCGTCGGGCGGCAGGTCTCCCAGCGAGGCCGGCTTCATGCCCGTGTCCCGTTCGGCACCGGTCGCTCCGGGATCGCCAGGACGGGAACCAGACCGTCGACGGAGCCGATAGGCGTCATCGGACGCGGCGTACCGCACGCGCGATGTCCCGCGTGGAGGCGCGGCGCAGCGTCCGCGTGGCGCGCTGCCCGCTGCGGTGACCGCGGCGGTCCTCGCGCGCGAAGCGTCTTCTCTTGGCTACCGAGCCGAAGACCTGGCTCCACGTGCCGTTCTTGAAGACGATCTGGTAGCCGCCTGCGAGGATCTGGAACGGTCTCCGGATCTTCTTCAGCCGATCGAACTGCACCGACCCCGCCTTGTGGAAGTCCTCGAAGTACGAGGGGTACACGAAGTCGCTCATCGGAATCCCGTTGACACGGAAGCTCAGCGCCTCGACCGGGTCGGCGCTCTCGTACGCGTAGATCGTTTTGGGGTCGGGCCCGGTGGTCATCAAGTTGATCGCCGGGTCGACCAGCATCTCCACCAGCTCGTGCGATGCCGACACGCTTACCAGGTCGTGGTTCTCGATCGTAGTCTTGACGAACACCTTGGACTGGGGCAGCCCGTCGGGCGTCAGGTCGTGGTAGGCGAGGGCCCCCGGCTGATCCGCGTCGTCGAGGAAGACCATCGCCCAGGCCCCCTTCACGAACCCTTTCGACCTGACGAGCCGCGCCGGTGTACCCCAGACGGGTGCGATGTGCCTGTCGACGAACACCTGCATCGCGGCGATCAGAGCGCCGAAATCGACGCCGAGCGGTGTCGTCGCGCGGTTGAAGCACGCGATGGTGGGGACGCCCCCCTGATTGAACGCGCCGAACGTGGGCTTCCTGCTCATCCGAGCCGATCTCCTTCACTTCCCGAGGTTACCGCCAAGTATACCGATCCGGACTCAATCCCGACTGATCAGGTGAATACCGGATGAAGTTTACGGGTTCTTCCCGATTGCGGGCATGAGTAGTCACGCGTAGCCTGCCGGTCTTTCGGCCCCGTGCGGGCAGGGAGGTTCGATGCGGAAAAACGGACGGCCCAAACCCGAGAGCGGTCCGGCCGGGGACCTTCGCCCGGTCGAGCCCGAATCTCCGATCCTGAAATACCGGCTGGCGGACATCCCCGATATCTTCAGTCTCTACCTGGATGCCGTCGAGGTAGCGTTGCGCAACTCGCTGGAATCCGCGAACGGGGCCCCGCCGCCGACGGGCGCCGCAGCGTCAGATCAGGAAAGCCGGTGACCTGGCATTCCGTCTGAAGAGGGCTCGGCCCTCGGTACGCGTTCAGGCGGCGCTGTCCGTGTTGTGGAGCAGCACGATGCGCCACCCCGCGGACGTCGCGGTCGTGACCAGGGTGAACAGGCCGGCGCGCCCCGTTGCGTCCATCCGCCAGCGGACCAGCGCGACGGCCGCGTGCTCCCACAGAGCCTTGACTGCGACCTCGGAAATCGCGATCTGCCGGGGACCTGACGGGTCGGAGATTCTCGACGCCACCCCCCGTCGAATCGCCGCGCGCCCTTCCCAGTGGGCGCCGGTCCCGGTGACATAGAGGGCATCCTCGGCGAACAGGCGGAGAAAGCCGTCCATGTCCCGATGATTCCAGGCGGCCACCAGGTCATCCAGGACCCTTCGTGTCGAATTCTCGATCTCCTGCATGGACACCCCGTTTGTCGCGGGATTCGACCATCGGATTGACAGGGCGTCCGGAAGGGCGTAGGGTCCGGACATCCAACGCGCCTGGCCCTTGCACGCGGCCTCCCATCGTCGTGGGCGATCGGCTGCTGGACCAGGTGCCCGAGTCTCTACTGCGGCTTTTATCATGTGCACTCGGCGCACGGTCCGTCAAGATTCCCGGTTCTCGAGACACCCGCTTCGCAGAGTGTCCCCCTGACTGCCCCGGCCCTGTGAAGGCGCGACGCTGCTCCGGTAAATGCCTGCCGCCGATTCAGGTGTCTTCCCAATGGAGAGGTGATGCATGGATCCCAACCGTTTCACCGAGAAGATGCAGGAGGCCCTGCGGTCGGCGCAATCGGCCGCGGTCCGCCGGAGCCACCAGCAGGTTGATGTCGAACACCTGCTGGCGGCGCTTCTGACGCAGGAGAACGGCCTGGCGGGAGCCATTCTCACCAAGGCCGGCGTGGCCGCCGAGCTCCTGGCGCAGCGGATCGAGCAGGAGCTGGACCGCCAGCCGAAGGTGACCGGCCCGGGGGGAACGCCGCCGGACCAGATCTACATCAGCGGCCGGCTCAACCGGGTGCTGACGCAGGCCGAGGACGAAGCGAAGAAGCTGAAGGACGAATACGTCTCGGTCGAGCACGTGCTCCTGGCGATGACCGACGACAAGGGGCCCGCCGGCCGGCTCCTGGCCCAGACGGGAGTGGCGCGGGAGAAGCTGATGCAGGCGCTGCGCGAGGTGCGCGGCAGCCAGCGCGTCACTTCTCCCACGCCGGAATCGACCTACCAGTCTCTCGAGCGCTACGGCCGCGATCTCACCGAGGCGGCGCGCCAGGGGAAGCTCGACCCGGTCATCGGGCGCGACGAGGAGATCCGCCGCGTCATCCAGGTGCTGTCCCGCCGCACCAAGAACAATCCGGTGCTGATCGGCGAGCCGGGCGTCGGCAAGACCGCCATCGTGGAAGGGCTGGCGCAGCGAATCGTGCGCGGCGACGTGCCGGAGGGGCTCAAGAACAGGCGCCTCGTGGCGCTCGACATGGGGGCCCTGGTCGCGGGGGCCAAGTATCGCGGCGAGTTCGAGGAGCGCCTCAAGGCTGTGCTCAAGGAGGTCCAGGAATCCCAGGGGGAGATCATCCTGTTCATCGACGAGCTGCACACCGTCGTCGGCGCGGGCGCCGCCGAGGGGGCGATGGACGCCGGCAATCTCCTGAAGCCGATGCTGGCGCGCGGCGAGCTGCACTGCATCGGGGCGACGACCCTCGACGAGTACCGCAAGCACATCGAGAAGGACGCCGCCCTCGAGAGGCGGTTCCAGCCCCTCATGGTCGAGCCCCCCTCGGTCGAGGACACGATCTCGATCCTGCGCGGGCTGAAGGAGCGATACGAGGTGCACCACGGCGTGCGCATCAAGGATTCCGCCCTGGTCGCCGCGGCGGTGCTCTCCAACCGCTACATTGCCGACCGCTTCCTCCCCGACAAGGCGATCGACCTGATGGACGAGGCCGCGGCCAAGCTGCGCACCGAGATCGACTCGATGCCTTCCGAGCTGGACGAGACCCTGAGGCGCGTCATGCAGCTGGAGATCGAGCGGGAGGCGCTGCGCAAGGAGACCGACGCGGCCTCCAAGGGGCGCCTCGCGAAGCTCGAGAAGGAGCTGGCCAACCTGAAGGCCGAGTCCGACGCGATGAAGGCGAAATGGCAGACCGAGAAGCGCGCCGTGCAGAAGCTCAGGTCGCTGCGCGAGCAGATCGAGAAGACGAAGATCGAGGTCGAGAAGGCCGAGCGGGAGTACGACCTGAACAAGGCGGCCGAGCTCAAGTACGGCAAGCTCGTGGCGCTCGAGAACCAGCTCAAGAACGAGGCCGGGCAGTTCGCGAAGAAGCAGGCCTCGACACCGCTCATCAAGGAGGAGGTCGACGAGGAGGACATCGCCGAGGTCGTCAGTCGCTGGACCGGCATCCCGGTCTCGCGGCTCCTCGAGGGGGAGGCGCAGAAGCTCTTGAGGCTTGGCGACGAGCTGCACAAGCGGGTCGTGGGCCAGGACGAGGCGGTGCAGGCCGTGGCGGAGGCGGTGGTGCGGGCGCGCTCCGGGCTCAAGGATCCCAACCGCCCGATCGGCAGCTTCATCTTCCTGGGGCCGACCGGGGTGGGCAAGACCGAGCTGGCGCGGGCCCTCGCGGCGTTCCTGTTCGACGACGAGCGCGCGCTGATCCGCATCGACATGTCGGAGTACCAGGAGAAACACACCGTGGCGAGGCTCATCGGCGCGCCTCCCGGCTATGTCGGTTTCGAGGAGGGAGGCCAGCTCACCGAGGCTGTCCGAAGGCGTCCGTACGCGGTGATCCTGTTCGACGAGATCGAGAAGGCGCACCACGACGTCTTCAACGCTCTCCTGCAGATCCTGGACGACGGGCGCCTGACGGACGGACAGGGGCGCACGGTCGATTTCAAGAACAGCATTGTGATCATGACGTCGAACATCGGCAGCCAGAGGATCCTCGCCTATCGCGGCGCGTTCGCGGGCGACGACTACGAGCGCATGAAAGAGGCCGCCCTGGAAGAGCTGCGCGGGGCGTTCAGACCCGAGTTCCTGAACCGCGTCGACGAGGTCATCGTGTTCCACGCGCTGTCCGAAGAGCACCTCATGCAGATCGTCGACATCCAGCTCGAGCGCGTGCGGACGCGGCTGCAGGAGCGCCACATCAGCCTCGAGCTGACGCCGGATGCGCGGCGCTACCTGGTCCAGATCGGCTACGATCCCGCCTACGGCGCCCGTCCGCTGAAGCGGGCGATCCAGAAGAACATCGAAACGCAGCTCGGCTTCCTGCTTCTCGAGAACAAGGTGCGGGACGGGGAGCGCGTGCTGGTGGACTACGACCGGAACAGCCGGAAGCTGGTGTTCAACCCGAAGCCGGGCCCGGTCGGGGTTGAAGTCGAAGCCACACGAGCGTAGCGTGGGCGGATGGCCGTCAAGTTTCGCGACTACTACGAGGCGCTGGGGGTCTCCCGGGCCGCGGCGCCGGACGAGATCAAGAAGGCGTACCGGAAGCTCGCGCGCAAGTTCCACCCGGACCTCAATCCCAAGAACAAGTCCGCCGAGGAGCGCTTCAAGGAGATCAACGAGGCTTACGAGGTCTTGTCCGACAAAGAGAAGCGGCGACGCTACGACGCCCTCGGCCAGAACTGGAAATCGGGGATGGATTTCACGCCCCCTTCCGGCGAGGAGGGCTTCCGCGGACAGGCCGGCGACCTGGGCGATCTCGGCGACATGTTCGCGGCCGCCGGCCGCTCCGGATCATTCAGCGACTTCTTCGAGACGCTCTTCGGCGGGCGCAGGCCGGGCGGCGCCGGCTCCACGGTCTCCGCGCGCGGCAGCGACCACGAGTCGGAGGTCTCCGTCAGCCTCGACGAGGCGCATCGCGGCACGAGCCGGTCGGTCCGCCTTCCCCTGGAGCGGGGCGGCACGGAAAACTTCACGGTCAACATTCCGAAGGGCGTCCAGGACGGGTCGGTCATCCGGGTGCCGGGGAAGGGGGGCGCCGGGTTCGGGAAAGGCGCGCGCGGCGATCTCTACCTGCGCGTGCACGTCGAGCCCCACGAGCGGTTCCGGCTGCGGGACGGCGGCGACATTGAAGTCGAGCTTCCGGTCGCGCCCTGGGAGGCGGTCCTCGGGGCCAAGGTCAAGGTGCCGACCCTGGACGGCCCGGTCGAGATGCGCGTCCCACCCGCCAGCCAGGGTGGGCAGGTCCTGCGCCTGAAGGGCAAGGGGCTGGCGCGCCCCGGTGGCGGCCGGGGCGATCAGTTCGTGCGGCTCAAGATCGTCGTGCCGCAGAAGCCGAGCGAGAAGGAGATCGAGCTGCTGAAAAAGCTGGCCGCGGAATCAGGGTTCGACGCCCGGGGGGATCGAATCGAGGTGAGCCATGGCTCATAAGACGCGGGAGTCGATCGTCTGGCGCACGGACCATGCCTTTCTGAGCCTCGAGGACCTGGCGGACGCCTGTGGCCTCCACCCCGGGCTGGTGGAGCAATTCGTCGAATACGGCCTTCTCGAGCCGTCGGCCGGCGCCGGTCCCCGGTCGCTGTTCCCGGCGTCGGCGGTGGAGCGCCTGCGGCGGATCATCCGCCTCAAGTGCGACCTGGGGGTGAACCTGGCCGGCATCGCCGTGATCCTCGAGATGCGCGAGCGTCTCGTCGGCCTTCAGGAAGACCTGGCGCGCCTGCAGGGGCGCGCGGATGAGGACGAGTAACCGATGATTCCGATCAGCGACACGATCCCGAGGCGGAACCCCCCCATCGCCACCTGGCTCCTGATCATCGCCAACGGTCTCGTCTTCCTCTTCGAGCTGACCTTGCCGCAGCAGGCGCTGCAGCAGTTCTTCTACCTGTTCGGGATCGTGCCGGCCCGCTTCACGCACCCCGACTGGGCCTCCTGGGCCGGGTTTCCGATGGACGACTACTGGCCGTTCCTGACCAGCATGTTCCTGCACGGCGGCTGGCTGCACATCATCGGCAACATGTGGACCCTCTGGATCTTCGGTGACAACGTCGAAGACCGGATGGGGCCGGGGCGCTTCACGATCTTCTATCTTCTGTGCGGGCTGGCCGCGGGCTTCGTTCATTGCCTGACGAACGCCGATTCGACCCTCCCCACCGTCGGCGCCTCCGGCGCCATCGCGGGCGTCATGGGCGCGTACTTTCTCCTGTTCCCCACGTCCCGGGTGATCGTCTTTCTGCCCGTTCTGTTCTATCCCCTGTTCTTCGAGCTGCCCGCCGTGACCTATCTCATGGTCTGGGCTCTGACCCAGGTCTTCGCCGGCACGCTGTCGCTCGCGACCGGAAAGGACGTGGGGGGCGTGGCCTTCTGGGCGCACGTCGGCGGCTTCGTTGCGGGAATCGTCCTGCAATTCCTGTTCGTCCGGCGCGGACGCGCCTGGCGTCGCCTGTCGCGTGACGAGTACGAGCTCGGAGGGGCGTGGCTGCCGCACGGCTACTGGAGGGAATCCTGATGGCGCCCGGCGATCTCCTGTGGGTGTTCTTCGTCTTCTCCGCCCTGCAACCCGTCCTCAAGCAGCGGTTCCTCGAGGCATCCCGGGCGCGTCTCATCGCGCGCCTGGAGCAGCAGAGGAATTCCCGGGTCATCCTCCTGGTGCACCGCCAGGAGACCATGAGCCTCCTGGGATTCCCCGTGTTCCGCTATATCGACGTGGACGACTCCGAGGCGATCCTGCGCGCCATCCGTCTCACCGACCCGGCCGTGCCGATCGACATCATGCTGCACACCCCGGGGGGCCTGGTGCTGGCCGCCCTGCAGATCGCCCGCGCCATCCACAAGCACGAGGGGAAGGTGACCGCGTTCGTGCCGCACTACGCCATGTCGGGCGGGACCCTCATCGCCCTGGCCTGCGACGAGATCGTCATGAGCGAGTACGCCGTGCTCGGCCCGGTCGATCCGCAGCTCGGCCAGTACCCGGCGGCGTCGATCCTCAAGGCCGTGGCGAAGAAACCGGTCGCCGACGTGGACGACCAGACCCTCATCCTGGCCGACCAGGCCGAGAAGGCGGTGGCGCAGGTCCGCGAGAGCGTCCAGGATCTCCTGACCGACAAGTGCCCGAAGGAGAAGGCGGTGGAGCTCGCGCGCCTGCTCTCGGAAGGGACTTGGACGCACGACCACCCGATCACGTTCGAGACGGCGAAGAGCTACGGGCTTCCTGTGAGGAGCGACCTGCCGCCCGAGTTCCTGGACCTGATGGCCCTCTTCCCGCAGCCGGTGCGCAAGCAACCGACCGTCGAGTACCTGCCGGAGCGCCGCCGCTTCGAGGGCGTGCGGGGGCAGGGGGACTGATCCGTCAGGTCCCGATTGTTCTGCCCGTTCGCGCCCAGGAAACGGCCTCGTCATAGTCCCGGAACGTCCGCACCTCCGTGGACGGATGCTGGCGGAACACCTGGAACATCCGGGTCAGGCCGAAATCGACGTCGCGCGCGATCACGAACGCGACCTTGGGAGGCGGAGAGGACGGCTGGCGATCGAGAACGAACCGCGCGATTTCACGAACCTCGGGACCACGGACGTCCAGGATGGCCGAGCGAAAATCCCAGACGACCGGCTTCCCGCTCCACTCCGGGTTTCCCCAGACGGCCATGGCCCCCTCCCTGGCGTCGTCCACTCCAAGAGCGCCGGAGCAGGTGCCGATGACAATGCCTGCATCGGGCTCGATTCGCATGCTGAACGGCATCAGAAGGACCCGTCGATTTCGGCAAACGGAATGGCGCGGGTCAGCTTCGAGAAGGTCCCCCGTTCGGCAATCTCCTTCGCCGCCTCCAGGAACCCTCCCCAGGCCGCCCTCGCCAAGGCACCGCCGACGCTGATCCGGCGGACTCCCAGGCCGGCGAGCTCCGCCACGGTGGTGAAGTCGCTGCCGACGAGCACGTTCACCGGCTTCGGGGCGACCGCCTTCACCACCGCCGCGATATCGGTCCCGGCGCGGATCCCAGGCGCGTACAGGCAGTCGGCTCCGGCCTCGGAGTAGGCGACGAGACGGCGGATCGTCTCGTCGAGGTCCGGGCGTCCGACGATGAACCCTTCCGAGCGTGCGGTGAGGAGAACCTCCGTCCCGCTCGCATCGATCGCGCATCGAGCCGCCTGGATCCGCTCGACCGCGAGCCTGAATTCGAAGAGCGGGTTCGAAGCATCGCCCGTGCGGTCTTCGATCGAGAGTCCCGCGATCCCTGTCGCCGTCGCGGCGGTGACGTTGACGCCGACCGCGTCCGGTTCGTTCGCGAAGCCGCCCTGGAAATCCGCGTTGACCGGTATCTCCACGCCGTGGGCGATGGATCGAAGGTGGCCCAGAACCTCCTCCAGCGACATGCGGTTGTCCGGCCTGCCCTGGGACTAGGCGAACCCCGAACTGGTCGTGGCGAGCGCCCGGAAGCCGAGTCGCGCCAGCAGGCGGGCGCTGCCGAGATCCCACGGGTTGGGGATCACGAAGCAGCCGGACTCGTGGAGCCGGCGAAACACCCGACAGCGATCGCTCTGGGGAGTCACGGCAGTATCCTTATCACAAGTCCGGGCAGATCTGCCTCACCTGCGCGGCGCTGATCTCTTTGCCGGCATCGACAGTGTACCCCCCGGTGATCGGATTCAGGCGGAGTGACGCGCACAGACTCCGGGTCTTCTCGGCCACATGCTCCTGCTCTTCTGGTGTCAGGGGCCCGTAGTCCTCACGGTAGGGGAAGGGCCAGCCGAATCCCCACCGGTAGGTCGTGTGATGTCCCGGGCCTCCGCCCAGCCGGACGCCCCAGAACATCGCTCCGGCCAGAAATCCGTTGCCGGTGATTTCCCGGACGCAGGCGCGAAGTGCCTGGTCGACGCTCTTCCGCTCCTCCGCCGTGCCGCCGTGCCAGTACGCGAAGTCGTGGAGATAGCAACAACTGTAGTAGCTCCCGTCGCGGAACATGCTGCACCCGTCGCTCTTGAAGTCATCGAGGCTCGAGGCCGCTGCGGACCCGCCGGTCAGCAGTGCCACCCACAGGCCGAGCGCCGACAATGCGCCCCCCATCGCCAAGGGCTAGACGTCCTCGACGAGCACCAGCCGTGTGACCGGTGTCGTCGAGCGGGCCTTGTGAGCGCCCGCCGGGCCGGCCGGAATGAAGAGGCCGGAGCCCCGGGGAAACGAGATCACCCGGCCGCGAAAGTCGATCTCGAGCGCGCCGTCGAGCACCAGGCCGACGTGCCCCTTCTCGCACCAGTCCGGCTCGACGAACTCGGCCGTGAACTCGACGAGACGAATCTGCCTCGACCCCTCCCGGTGCACCTTGAAGCGCGCGCCCGGCAACGTCGACTGCCACTCGAGCGTATCAAAGTCGATCTTGAAGGGGGACACGGTCACCTATCGTCGGCGCGCGCCACGCCAGAGCGCAATCGCCATCCCGCCCGCCACGACGAAGGCGACCGCGCTCACCCACATCGGAATGACTCTGTCCGCCACGGTCACCTGGAGGCCGAAGATCAAACGAAGAAGGTGCGCGAGCGACACAACTGCCAGAAGCACCGAGGCCATGAAGTTCGAAGATTTCATGACGATGTGTCCTCCTCCCTTCGGTCCACTTTGGGCTCAGCCCTTGTCCAGCAGCAGATCCACGACCCAGCAGCCGCGAGCGTGCTCGCCACCCGACCGGCAATGCTCGATCACGTCGGCGTTCGTTGCTTTACCTCCAAAGTCTTTCCCATCACACATACGCTCAACCGGTGTCCGGCTAACGCCCCGGCTAAGCTGGGGGGCGCGCGCGCCGCAGCGACTCTGCCCCCGACCTCCCGCGCGCCGTCTGCTTTAGCCGGTTGTTAGGCGCCACTCAGCGGCTCCAGGGCGGCGCTCGCTGGCGCGGCGTCATATAACCCAACGGCTTCTTCCTGCACTGAAGTAACGGCGTGCTCGAACTGGCATCGTGAGAAAATTCATGGGTCAATTCTCCTGGTCAGAGTCCAGGCGGGCAGCTTAAGAACACCTCGCGTGTCCGAGCGGCCACTCCCTTTCTCGCTTTGGTAGCGCTCAGCGAGCCACGGCAAGCGCGCGAACAGGTCGGTCGTGACAGGGTCGTGGGTAATCTCGATCCAGGCACCGCGCAAATGGGCGTCCGGCACGATGGTGGGGAGCAAATCCGCCCTCGGCACCGGGACCGCCGAGGTCGGATTGCCCGGATCAGGAAGCCAGACGAGCGATGGCATCGCACCGCTAGGCGAGAGCGCGAGGCGGCGTCCCTCCAGCCGTCCCAGGGCCGTGCGCGTCGCGCGGTTCAACTGCCACGCGGCAAGATAGCCCTTGACGCCGGCTGCCGGTGGCGTTTCCGCCACCGCACCACTAATGACAATCTGCGCAATCTCCTGGATCGAAACGCCACCAAAATTGCCTTCGTCTTCCAGCCTGGCTATCAACAGGCCGCGCCGCCCAAGGTCTACCGCGACTGCTTGGCCTTGGACCGTATCGCTCCACGCGCGATACACGTCTGGTGGCTCCCGCCAGTGCCAGGCCACCGCGATCACGCCCGAGCCTGAGTGGACCTCGCCAGCAGCCTCGACCTCCAAGGTCAGCCGGTAGTGGTGGGTGTAGCTTGGGTAGCTGAAGTGGAAGTAGCTGGGGTAGGTGAAATAGAACCAAACCACGAGCAGCAGAAGCAGCGGCACCAGCAGCAGCGCTAGAAAGCCGAGTGCCCATTTCATAGCGGTGTCCCCAGCGTGATACCCGGTGATGGTCTATGGTGTGTGACCCCGACCCAAGTTTGAGAAGGCCTTGTGCGGACTAACGCTCCGGTTCAGGCGCGGTGGGCGAACGCCCAACGCGCCGGCCAACCACCTCCCAACCCGCCCGCCGTCGCCTGCAACCGGTTGTTAGGCCGACTCATGGCGCATTATCGAAGCCGAGGGCGTTGCTGAGAAGATC
>DASQAT010000037.1 GCA_035635555.1 Candidatus Dormiibacterota bacterium | reverse complement strand
GGTCTCATCGATCTGCAGGACGGCCAGCTCGTTCCCGCGCAGCGCGGGCTGGCGAAGGCGACCCCGGGCAAGGTCCGGATCGCCCAGTTCAATGACCTGCAGGGGCTGCGGCGTGCCCTGGCCCAGCGCGACGTCGCCGTCCTCCTCACCGAGCCGGCGCTCACCAACAACCTGCATCTCTTGATGCCGCAGCCGGGCTGGCACCAGGCGCTGCGCGCCCTGACGCGCGAGACCGGGACGGTCCTCGCCATCGACGAGACGCACACTCACGTGGTCGGCCACGGCGGCGCCACCCGGCTGTTCGGTCTCGAGCCGGACGTCGTCACGATCGGCAAGTCGATCGCGGGCGGCGTGCCTCTCGGGGCCTACGGGATGATCGAGCCGCTCGCCCTGGAGATCGATGTGACGCGCGAGCCGTTCGCGGCGACCGGCGGCACGCTGTTCGGCAATCCGCTGTCGATGGCGGCGGCGCGCACCGCGCTGACGAGAGTCCTCACCCCGGCCGCCTACGAACACACATCAAGGCTCGGCGCCCACTTGGCCGACGGGATCGAGAGCGCCATCCGCGCGGCCGGCCTGCCGTGGACGGCGCAGCGGTTCGGCCCCCGCTCCGGCCACTGGTACGGTCCGGAGCCGAAGACCGGCCTCGAGGCCCTGGCGCTCCGCGACCGGCGGCTGACGCGAACGCAGCGGATCTGGATGGCGAACCGCGGTGTGTGGGAGGCACTGCCGGGCGCGGGGCCGACGCTTTCGGTCCCCGCGACCGAGGCCGATGTGGAGCGCTATCTCGACGCCTACGGAGCGTTTCTGCGCGCCGTGACGGTATGATCAGGTCACACCGAGGCCGCAGATGATCCCAGTGACTCCCGTCACACTCGAGGGGCACGGCGTCCGGCTCGAGCCGCTTGGCCCCGGGCATCAGGACGGGCTCGCGGCCGCGGCCGCGGACGGCCGGCTCTGGGAGCTCTGGTTCACCTTCGTCCCGGAACCGGGGCAGACGGGGGTCTACATCACCGACGCACTCAACGGCCAGCGTGCCGGTCACATGCTCCCCTGGGTGGTCCGGGAGCTGTCGACGGGCGCCGTCGCGGGGAGCACGCGGTTCCACGACATCGTCCCCCAGATCGATCGGGTCGAGATCGGCTACACCTGGTACGCCGCGAGGTGGCAGCGGACTCATGTCAACACCGCCTGCAAACTGCTGTTGCTCGCGCACGCCTTCGAGACACTGGCGTGCCGCGTCGTGGGGTTCCGGACGGACAATTTCAACTTCTCATCCCAGAAGGCGATCGAGGCTCTCGGCGCCCGCAGGGACGGCGTGATCCGCCACCACCAAGCCCGGCGTGACGGGTCGGTCCGCGACTCGGTGATGTACAGCATCCTCGCCGCCGAATGGCCGGAGGTGAAGACGCACCTCACCACCCGGCTCGCGCGTCACGAGAGCAAACCGGATTGAGGATGGGGCGCCGGTCTCCATGCTGTCCCCCGCCAGATCTGCTACTCTGGTGCGATCTCAATGGAGGATCACCGTGAAGAGGATCCCGGGTATTGCGGTGCTGGTCGGAGTCTCCCTGGCGTTCCTTCCCGCGGGGTTGCGGGCCTCGGGCGGGTCACCCATGCCGCGCTCCGGCGGCACTTCGTCCATGCCGTCCGCGCCCCGGAAAACACCGGCCGAGGAGGCCGCGGACCACTACAACGCCGGACTCAAGCTGCGGGACAAGGGGCTGGCCCTCCAGAAAGAGGCGGCCCAGGCGACCAAGGACAAGGACCGGACGAAGCTCGAAAAGAAGGCGCAGCAGGAGTTCGAGAAGGCGATCTCGCAGTTCCGGACGGCGACCGTGAAGGCCCCCAGGTTCTACCAGGCCTACAGCGACCTGGGGTTCGCCCTGCGGAAGACGGGGGACTACGCCGCCGCGCTCGAGACCTACGACCATGCGATCTCCCTGGAGCCGACCTACTCCCCCGCGCTCGAGTACCGGGGTGAGGCGTACCTGGCGCTCGACCGGGTGGAGGATGCCAAGAAGGCCTACGTGGCGCTCTTCCCGAGCGATCGAGGCCGGGCCGACGAGCTGCTCGCGGCGATGAAGGGGTGGGTCGAGAAGCGCCGGGCGCAGCCGGGCATGATGACTCCGGACGCGATCCAGGAATTTTCCCACTGGGTGGATCAGCGGGCCGAGCTCGCCGGTCAGACCCCGAGCGTATCGGAGCTGCAACAGCGGCGGTGGTAGCCCAGGCGGTGCCTCCCCCGCCTCCGCCCTACGAATGGCGGCTTCCGGCCGGGTTCCCGATACCTAATGT
Organism: Candidatus Dormiibacterota bacterium; assembly: GCA_035635555.1. Lineage (NCBI taxonomy): Bacteria > Bacillati > Candidatus Dormiibacterota > Candidatus Dormiibacterota bacterium. The sequence goes on along the minus strand of DASQAT010000037.1, from coordinate 65,458 downwards.
CCCCGCAGACAACCCGATGACCTCGGCCAAGGTCGAGCTGGGCCGGCATCTTTTCTATGACCGCGCCCTGTCGGGGAACGGCACGCAGGCCTGCTCCTCCTGCCACCGCCAGGAGCTCGCCTTCACCGACGGGCGCGCCCGCGCCGTCGGTTCCACCGGCGAGGCGCATCCCCGCAGCGCGATGAGCCTCGCCAACGTCGCCTACGCCGCCACTCTGACCTGGGCCGATCCGCGCCTCACCCGACTCGAGGACCAGGCCCGCATTCCGATGTTCAACGAGCATCCGGTGGAGCTCGGCCTCTCCGGACGCGAGGATGAAGTACTGCGCCGCCTCCGGGCGAACCGCGACTATCCCCGGATGTTCCCCGCGGCCTTCCCTGAGGACCCGGACCCGGTGAGCCTGGCGAATGTCGCCCGTGCCCTCGCCTCTTTCGAGAGGACGCTGCTCTCCGGCGATTCCCCTTACGACCGCCTCATCTACCGCGACGACGCCGGTGCTTTGTCCGAGTCGGCGCGGCGCGGCATGCGATTGTTCTTCTCGGCGCGCCTGAACTGCTCGCGCTGCCACGGAGGGTTCACCTTCTCGGGGCCGATCGCCTTCGAAGGCGCCCGACCGATCCCGGCCACGTTCCACAACAACGGTCTGTACAACCTGGGGGGCGCCGGGAACTATCCCGGCGACAACCCGGGACTCTACGGGATCACGGGGCGCATGGAAGACATGGGCCGCTTCCGGGCCCCCACGCTCCGCAACATCGGGCTGACGGCCCCCTACATGCACGACGGGAGCATCGCGACGCTGAATGAGGTGATCGAACAGTACGCCCGGGGGGGCCGGCTCGTCCCGGACGGTCCTCTCGCCGGTGACGGCCGCGACAGTCCGCGGAAAAGCGATCTCATACGGGGGTTCGACCTGGATGCTCGCGGCAAGACAGACCTGGTCGAATTCCTGAAAAGCCTGACCGATGTGTCGTTCGTCACCGACCCCCGCTACTCGGCGCCTCCGCCGCTGCCGGACGAGGGCCCCGGTCCATCGGAGGATCGGTCTCCCCCTGGCGGTGCTAGGATCCCGCTTCATCCAAGGAGGTGAGACATGAGAACCAGGGCTCTCCAGATCGCCGTCTGTCTCGTCCTGTCGTCCGGGCTGGCGCTTGCGCAGGCGCCGGGGGAAAAGCCCAAGCCCGGGCCCGAGCACAAGAGGCTCGGATATTTCGTCGGCAAGTGGACCGCCGAAGCGGAGATGAAGCCCAGTCCCTTCATGCCCGGCGGCAGGATGACGAACCATGACACCTGCGAGTGGTTCGACGGCGGTTTCGCCGTGGTCTGCCGCTCCGAGGGAAAGGGTCCGATGGGGCCGACGAAGGCGCTCGGCATCCTGGGCTACAGCACGGAAGAGAAGGCCTACACCTACTATGCGGTCAACAACGGTCCGATGGACATGGCCACGGTGCCGCGCGGCACGGTCCAGGACAGGAGCTGGGTCTACGACGACGAGGCGAAGATGGGCGGCAAGATGGTCAAGTCGCGCTACACGATCCAGGAGATCTCACCGACGAGCTACACCTTCAAGTGGGAGATCCTCGGCGACGACGGCGCCTGGCAGACCCTGATGGAGGGGAAGTCCAACAAGTCGGCGTAGGAGAGCGAAGCTCCGCGATGAAAGGAGACGCATGGCACCCAGACCGATACCGGAAGGTCATCACACCGCGACACCGCACCTCGAAAGCACAGACGGACAAACACTGACCGCTTGAGAAGGGGGCCGCCCGATGAAACTGACCAAGAATCTCGGCATGCTCTTGTTGGGCGTCTGGCTCATTTTGACGGGGCTGATGCCGCTGCTGAATCGTGGCTTTTCGGCGCTCGGGACTCTCATGTCCATCCTCGCGGCGGCTGCCGGCGCTCTGATCCTGCTGGGGCGATAGACCACAGAGACGTGCGCTCGCACCGGCCATGAGCCGATTACGCCTGATCGGGCTGTTCGCGCTCGCCAAGCTGCTGTTGCATCTCGCCACCAGCACGGGCTACGGCTACTTCCGGGACGAGCTCTACTATCTCGCCTGCACCGAGCACCTCGCGCCCGGGTACGTCGATCATCCGTCGCTGTCGATCCTCTTCCTGTGGGCCGTCAGGCATCTGCTCGGTGATTCGCGTCCCGCCCTGCGCCTGCTGCCGGCGGTGCTCGGGGCGGCGACGGTGGCGCTCGCGGGTCTGATGGCGCGGGCGCTCGGCGGCGGCCGCTGGGCGGTCGCGCTGGCGATGACCGGAGCGCTGGTCGCCCCGGAATATCTCGCGCTCGATCACTTCTACTCGATGAACGCGTTCGACATCGTCTTCTGGGCGCTCGCCGCTTTCCTGCTCATCCGCCTGATCGACGGTGCGGACCCGCGGCTCTGGCTGCTTCTGGGGCTGGTCCTGGGTCTGGGGCTCGCCAACAAGATCAGCGTCCTGTGGCTGGGGGCCGGTTTGCTCGCGGGGCTCGTCGCCACGCCGCAGCGGCGCTGGCTGGCGACGCGCTGGACCTGGCTGTGCGGAGCCATCGCCTTGGTCCTCTTCTCTCCCTACCTGTTCTGGCAGGTGCGACACGGCTGGCCGACCCTGGAGTTCATCCACAACGCCACGACCGACAAGATGGTCGCGGTCGCGCCGCTCGACTTCCTGATCGGCCAGATCAGGATGGTGCATCCGCTGACCCTGCCGCTCTGGATGGGTGGCCTCGCCTGGCTGTTCCTGCACGCAGACGGCAAGAGGCACTATCTGCTGGGCTGGATCTACCTCACCGTCTTTTCCATCCTGGTGCTCTCCGGCTCGAGCCGGTCCGGCTATCTGGCACCCGCCTACACCTGGCTGTTCGCGGCCGGTGGTGTGGCGGGCGAGAGGCTCCTCGACCGGAAGCACCTCGCCTGGCTGCGCCCGGTCGCGGTCGTCCTGCTGATCGTCGCCGGGGCCGTGACCGCCCCGCTCGCGCTGCCTCTCCTGCCGGTCGACACCTATATCCGCTACTCGCGCGCGCTCGGCGAGCGGCCCTCGACCGAGGAGCGCAAGGAGCTCGGAGAGCTGGGACAGTTCTATGCCGACATGCAGGGCTGGGACGCGATCGTTGGAACGATCGCAGACGTCTACCGACCCCTGCCGGCCCAGGACGCGACCGCGGCGCGGATCTTCGCCCCCGACTACGGCGTCGCCGGCGCTCTCGACCTGCTGGGCCGCAGGCAGGGCCTCCCACAGGCGATCAGCGCCCACAACAACTACTGGCTCTGGGGTCCGCGCGGCTGGGACGGACGCGTCCTGATCGTAGTCGGCGGCGAAGAGGACCGGCTGGGCGACCGGTTCGAGGCGGTCGAGCGCGCCGCGACCATCGACTGCGGACGATGCATGCCCTACGAGAACGGGCGTCCCGTGTGGGTGTGCCGTGGGCTCCGCGCGCCGGTCGCCGAGACCTGGGCGCAGATCAAGCACTATGATTGATGGAGAGGATTCCGTGTCTCAGGATCAACAGCTGCGCCGATTGAACGAGGAGTACGTGGCGGCATCCCTGGCGGGAGACGTCGAGTGGTACCGATCCCACCTGGCCGATGAGTTCGTCTGCATCGAATCCGATGGTTCGGTTCTCGACAAGCCCGCCTTCCTGCGGATGACGGCCCAGGGGTCAAGTAGCCTGATCCTCGGCCAGAAAGCCGGCGCCCGGCGGTGATCTTGCGAGATCGGCATTGCAGGCTGGTGGGTCTCGTCGTAAGATTCACGGACGATGCCTTCCCCCCGTCATAGGTCCGTCCTGAGCGGAATCCTCGTCGCATCGGTCGCGCTGGGGTCGTCCCCGGCCCAGGACGAGTCCGTGGGACGCGCAAGGGTCGAACCGGGCGAAACAGTGGGGGTCCCCTGGACGGGGGGACGGGGGGTCCGGGAATCAGTCGCTGATCTCATGGAGCGCGAGGCCAGGGCCCCGAAGATCCGGGCCTTCCCCCGTCTGAGGGAGGAGCCGGAAGGCCGGCCGGGGCCGATCAGGGAGAACCCGGCGGCGCCCCCCGTGTCGCAATGGCCGCCCCCGAGCCAGACCCAGCCCCTCACGTCGGAGGCCGTGACGCCGCTCGCGCCCCAGGTCGTCGGGACCAACTTCAAGGCGATCTCACTGAACTCCCCGAACGAATCCATGTTCATCCCCCCGGACAGCGTCGGGGATGTCGGTCCGACCCAGATCCTGGCGATGGCCAACGGCCGGATCAAGGTGTTCGACAAGACCGGGAGCCTCGGCGGGCTCAACGTGACCGATGGCGTCTTCTTCGCTTCAGTGACCGGCGGGTCCGACATCACGGACCCCCAGGTGCGCTACGACAGGCTCTCGGGGCGCTGGTTCGTCACCGAATTGACTACCACGACTCCAAACAAGATCCTGATCGCCGTCAGCTCCGGCCCGACGATCTCCTCGTCCTCCAGCTTTACGTTCTTCGCGTTCCAGCACGATCTCGTCGGGACGACTCCCAACAACGATACGGGGGGGTTCGCCGACTACGACAGCCTCGGCGTGGATCGGTCCGCCCTTTACATCGGCGTGAACGTCTTCAATGCGGCGGGGACGGTCTACCTGGGATCGACCGGCTACGTGATCAACAAGGCGGGGCTCCTGGCCGGGACGCTGACGGTCACGGCATTCCGCCGGATCGCATCCGCGGCCATAGCGGGGCCCTGGTCCCCGCGCGGCGTCGACAACGACGATCCCGCCGCCACCCAGGGGTTCTTCATCGGAGTCGACACGATTCTCTTCAGCCAGATCGACATCCTGCGCGTGAGCAATCCGGGGGGTACCCCGTCGATCTCCGGCAACATCGTCCTCACCGTCCCGGCGACGACCCTCCCGATCCCGCAGGCCGTCAAGGGATCGGCCAGCAACCGCAGGCTCGACGCGCTGGACGATCGTCTGTTCGCGGCATCGATCCACAAGAACAAGATCACCGGCGCGACGAGCCTCTGGACCGCGCACAACTTCGAAGTGAATTCCAGCGGGGTCGTGTCCACGCACGGCACCCGCAACGGTTCGCGCTGGTACGAGTTCACGAACCTGGGCGGGACGCCGTCGCTCAACCAGGCCGGCACGCTCTTCGACACGGTGTCCACCAACCCGCGCGGCTTCTGGATCGACACGGTGGCGGCGAGCGGTCAGGGGCACATGGCCCTCGGTTCCAGCTACGCGAGCACGAATGATTTCGCGGGCGTCGCGACCGCCGGCCGCTTGCGGACCGACGCCCTGGGCACGATCAAGGTCCCATCCCTGGCGCAGATCTCCGCGAGCGCCTACAACCAGCAAAGCGTGGACGGCCAGCGCTGGGGCGACTATTCGCACACCGTCGTCGATCCCACCGATGACATGACGCTCTGGACGTTCCAGGAGTGGTGCGACGCGACCAATTCGTGGGGGGTCCAGGTCGTGCAGCTCAAGGCGCCGCCGCCGGCGTCGCCCACCGGCGCGGTCCCCTCGAGCATCTGCGCAGGTCAGGCGACGGTCGACGTCACCATCGCCGGTGCGTCATCGGCCGGCTCGGAGTTCTTCGACCCTGGGGCCGACGCGGGCGGTCCGGGCTACCCCAACCATCTTTCGGCCACGGTGAGCGGTGGTGTCGGGGTCAACGGCGTCACGTTCGCGGATCCCACTCATGTCGCCCTGAGCCTGTCGACCGTCGGAGCCGCGCCGGGCGTCCATGACATCACCCTGACCAACCCCGACGGGCAGTCGTCGACCGGGGTCGGGCTCTTGACGGTCAACGGCGCCTCCTCCCCGGCCGCGTCGAACAACGGCCCGATCTGCGCCGGCGCGACCCTGCAGCTGTCGGCCGGGACTGTGGCCGGCGCCACCTACAGCTGGACCGGTCCGAACGGCTTCGCTTCGAGCGCGCAGAATCCTTCGATCCCGGGCGCCACGACCGCCGCCTCGGGAACGTACAGGGTGAGCGTCACGCTGGGCGGATGCACCTCGGACGCCTCGGTCACTACGGCCGCGGTGATCGGCGACGGCTCGGCCTGCAACGACGGCAATCCGTGCACGCAGGCCGACACCTGCCAGGCGGGCGTCTGCAGCGGCGGTGGTGTCCTGGACGCGGACGGCGACGGACACCGCGGCTCCCTGTGCGGTGGGGACGACTGCAACGACAACAATCCCTTCGTCTGGAGCGCGCCCGTGGCAGTGACCAATCTATCTGTGGCGGGAGCCGATCCGACCGGCCTGGCGTGGGACAGCCAGGGCGTCCTGGTCGGTCCCGAGACCGTGTACGACCTGGTCTCGGGGGAGATCCTGTCCAGTGGGTCCGTGAACTTCTCCTCCGCCGCCTGCGCGCTGGAGGGCGGAGGCACCTCGTTCCCCGATACCCGGCCGGCTCCCCCGGTTGGCCAGGCGTACTGGTACCTGGCGCGCGGAGAGAACTCGTGCGGGGCCGGCACCTACGGCACGAGCCAGCAGGACACCTCGATTCTGGCCTGCCCTTGAAGACCGCCGGGATCATCGGCGGGATCAGGCCGGGAGCGCACGGATGCTTTCCGCAGCCGGCCTGACGCTGGCCCTGGTCCTCACCGCCTCGCGCGGGGAGGCGCCGCAGCCGCAAGCCCTCCCCTCCCCCGTCAAGGACAAGGTCTGCAAGCTCGTCAACGGGAGATGGTTCGACGGGACGGTGTTCAGGCGCCGGGTCTTCTACGCCGCCGGAGGCGTGCTGACCGTCAAGGCGCCGGCGGCTGTCGACGAGGTGGTCGATTTGAAGGACGGCTACGTCGTGCCGCCGTTCGGCGACGCGCACAACCACTACATCGCCGGCCCGCACGACATCGACAACATCCTCCGGCAGTACCTTCGGGACGGGATCTTCTATGCCAAGAACCCCGCCAGCATCGCGCGCGACACCGGCAAGATCAAGGACAAGATCAACCGGCCGGACGGCGTCGACGTGGTGTTCGCGAACGCGGGAATCACCGCCGCGGGGGGGCATCCCGTCAGGCTGTACGAGGAGTACCTCAGGAAGGTGAAGACCCCGGGGCCCGACGGGACGTTCGAAAATCTCGGATACGTCATCATCGACAACGACGCGGATCTGGAGAAGAAGTGGCCGATGATCATGGCCGGCGCTCCCGATTTCATCAAGGGTCACCTGCTCTATTCCGAGGAGTTCGAGACGAGGCGGAACGACCCGGCCTACTACGGCCACCGGGGACTCGACCCGAAGGTCCTGCGCTCGATCGTCGATCGGGCGCACGCCGATCACCTGCGCGTGTCCTGCCACATCGAGACGGCGGTCGATTTCCGCAACGCGCTGGCGGCGGGGGTGGACGAGATCAACCACATGCCCGGCTACTTCCCGACACCCGAGCACCAGGAGTGGTTCCCGATCACGGCGCAGGACGCGGCGCTTGCCGCGCGCCAGGGCGTCGTCGTGGTCACGACGACCTACGTGGCCGCGGCGGAGATGGCCAGGCCCGAGGAGGCCGCGCAGCTGAAGACGGCGAGGCAGATCCAGGCGGGGAATCTGGGGCTGCTGCGCGACGCGGGCGTCAAGATCGCGCTCGGCCCCGACGTTTACGGCGTCACCGCCCTCGCCGAAGCGCTGAACGTGCACACCCTGAACGTCCTCGACAACCGCGCCCTCCTCAAGGCTTGGTGCGAGACGACCGCCGGGACGATCTTCCCGAAGCGGAAGATCGGGCATCTCCAGGAAGGATACGAGGCGAGCTTCCTGGTCCTGGGAGGCGACCCGCTGGCCGATTTCGAGAAGGTGAAGGACATCCGGATGCGCTTCAAGCAGGGCCTCCGCATCCCGGACTCGGTTCTTGGGCTATCATAAGGCGTCACTCCCGGTGACGCTCTTCCCTCCCTGCCGAGGGAAGCCTTTGCAATCCCGAGATCCCTGTCATGAACATTCGAGCCGTTTCCTCAGGAGTGTGCGCCCTCCTGGTCGCCTTGGCGCTGGCGCATCCCCGGGCGGGCGCCGCAACCGCCGACCCGCTCGCAGCCGAGATCGCGCGCTGGTCCGTCTTTCTGAAGAACAACACGTCCACGGACGAGCTCTGGGTCCAGGTGAAGGAGGCCAGCGCGCCGATCCTCGAGCGCGCCGACAAGGCGCTCCACGACGGCCGTCGCTGGCTGGCGCTGCAGCGTCTGGCCGCCGTGCGCGTGAATCTGGCCGCTTCGGAGTCCCTGGAACGACGGTCGCCCCGGGAGCGCAAGGACGACGCCGGCTTCGAGGCGGAGTGGGCGCGCCTCGGGAAGGCGCTGAAGGCCGACCTGCGCGGTCCCTCGGCCGGTGCTCTGGACGGCCTGCGCCCCGCGGCCGTGCGGGCCGTGGCCGAGGCGGCCCTTCCCCAGGTGCGCGCCTTCTACGAGTCGAGTCTCGAGTACGGGCGCAACACCATGCCGGACTTCGGTTTCTTCTACCTGGCGTCGGCGCAGGCGCAGAAGGAGTTCGCGGCCTTCTGCCGCTCCCTCGCCGCGCCGACGGCCGGCGCGGCGCCGAGGCTGCGCGCGCTGCAGGGGGAGATCGACGCCCTGCAGCGCGATCTCCTCGCCGTCTACAGGCCGCCGGTGTCGATCGACAGGCACCGCGAGTTCATCGTCGCCAACTCCACCCTGAACGAGGCACGAGAGCTGGACGCCGCGGGACTGCGACACGGCGCCCTGCTGCGCTACCTGGAGGCCGCCCTGCGATTCGCACCGCTGCGCCAGGCGCAGCCGGCCCTCGACACCGGGACGATCGCCGCGCGACTCCGCGAGCTCGACGCCCGTCTGTCCGAGGGCGGCACCGATCACAGCCTGGGCAGGATCTTCCTCGAGTCGGCCCAGGCCAACCTGTCGGACCCGGCGCCGGCGGGCGATCCCGCGATCGCCGCGGCGATCGTCGCGGACGTGCTGCCGCGCTACTTCGCGGCGCTCGAGCCGGCGATCCCGGAGGCGCCGAAGGCAGCACCGCGCGCCACGGTCACGCTCGTCCGCTGGCCGTACACCTGAAACATCTCCGACCCGGCAGGTCTGCTGGCGCAGAGCGTGGTTCAGGAATTCGGGGGGAAGGTGCGGTTCGTGTCGGAGAACTACGGAGACTCGAAGCTGGCGAAGCGCTTCGGGGTCACGCGCTACCCGGCGATCTTCGTCGACGACGTCCTGGCGGCCACACCCGACGATTTCGGCTTCTACGGCAAGGGGGCGGCCGAGGTGGGGGGTCGGTACGCGCCGCTCAAGAGCGCTGCGGCCCACGAACGCTTCCGGGCCGATCTGTCGCGCATGATCCGGCTGGTCCTGGAAGGGGACAAGGACGCTGCCCACGCCGCGGCGGCCCCCGCGCCCGCGGCCGCGATCGCCGAATGGCCGGCCGTGACAATCACCGACCTCGACGGCAGATCCGTGGACCGGTCCACACTGGCGGGACGGCCGGTGGCGGTCGAGCTCTGGGCCACCTGGTGTCCTCCCTGCCGCGGCACTCTCGCGTGGCTCGGAGATCTCAAGAAGCTCCATGGGGACCGCCTCGCGGTCGTGGCGATCTCCGTGCAGTCCGAGGAGCCGGACGTGCGCAAGCTCGTGTCCGAGCTCAAGCTGCCGTTCGTGTTCGCGATCGGCACACCCGAGGTCGTGCGCGCGTTCGGCGACGTGAGCGCCGTGCCGACGCTCCTGCTGTTCGACGGCGAGGGGCACGCCGTCGCGACGTATTACGGCGCCCCCCCGACGCTGCACACCGAGGCCGAGACGGCGCTCGCCTCTCTTCTCAAGTGACGCGAGGCCGGTGACGTCGGCGCGGGGCGGGGGTCCCTCCGGCACCACGGTCCTCTGCACGGCGTCGGCGCTCGTCGCCTTCGCGGCGAACTCGGTGCTCTGCCGGCTGGCCCTCGGCCGCGCGGAGATCGACGCGGCGAGCTTCTCGACCATTCGCCTGGCGTCGGGGGCGGTCGCCTTGGTCCTGCTGTCCCTGGGGATGCGCGGCCGGCCGCTCCGGGTCGGTGGAAACTGGGGATCGGCCGCCCTGCTCTTCCTCTACGCCATCCCGTTCTCGTTCGCCTACACGAGCCTGGGGGCCGGGACGGGGGCGCTCATCCTGTTCGGGTCGGTCCAGGCGACCATGCTCCTGGCCGCGATCGGGTCGGGGGAACGTCCGCGCCCCCGCCACTGGGTCGGCCTCGCGCTTGCGGTGGCGGGCCTGGTGATCCTGGTGCTTCCGGGGCTGCGGGCCCCTTCCCCGGGCGGCGCCATGCTCATGACTGTCGGCGGGATCTCCTGGGGGATCTATTCTCTGCGGGGCCGCGGCCCCGCCGGTCCGCTGCCCGAGACGACCGGCAACTTCATCCGCTCGATCCCCTTCGCCCTGACGGTCAGCCTGCTCTCCGCCCGTCATCTGCATGCGAGCCCGGGTGGCATCCTCCTGGCCCTGGCCTCGGGGGTCGTCGCCTCCGGTCTCGGCTACGTCCTCTGGTACGCCGCTTTGAAGGGATTGAGCGCGTCCCGCGCCGCCACGGTGCAGCTGTCGGTGCCGGCGCTGGCCGCGGCAGGGGGCGTGATGGTCCTGGGAGAGAGCGTGTCGCCGCGGTTGGCTGCGGCGGCGATCCTGATCCTCGGAGGAGTCGCGCTCACCCTTGCGGGACGCGAGGGTCGACCCGGCAGTCGATCCGGGTAGAATGCGGTCACGAGGAGGAACCATGGCCGACGTCACCTTCAAGCGGCTCGAGGAGCTCGACGGCTACCAGGCGCAGTTCCTGTACGCCGGACGCGGACTCGGTGTCACGTCGTTCGGCATGAACGTCCTGCGCGCCCCGCGACCCGCGACGCTGACCAGGCGCGACCTTCCGGAGGCGGCGCGCCATCTGGCCGGACGGGATCGGGATCTCCGGCGTATCTTGAAGACCCATGGTCCGCCTCCGCTGTGGGGGCGGCGTCCGGGCTTCGCGACGCTCGTGCGGATCATCCTGGAGCAGCAGGTCTCGCTGGCCTCGGCCCGGGCGATCTTCCGGCGGCTCGCGCGGGGCGTGGTGCCGTTCACGCCCGAGCGATTCGTCGAGATGGGGACCGCCCGCCTGCGCTTGCTCGGCGTGACCCGGCAGAAGGCGGCGTACTGCCTTCATGTCGCCGAGGCGGTGAGCGGCGGGAGTCTCAATCTGAAGACCGTCGCGCGCATGGACGACGCGGACGTCGCCCTTACGCTGACGCGACTCAAGGGCGTGGGGCCCTGGACGGCCGATATCTATCTTTTGATGGCGCTGCGTCGCCCGGACATCTGGCCGGCGGGGGACATCGCGCTGGTGCACGCGGTGCGCAGCGTGAAGCGGCTGCGCGGCCGCGCGTCGCCGGAGCGCGTCGCGCGCCTCGCCGACGCCTGGCGCCCCTACCGATCGGTGGCGGCGAGGATGATGTGGCAGGATTACCTGGCGGAACGGACCCGTTCGACTTCATGACAAGGAGGATCCGATGGCCGAGAGCGTCTACAAGATCATCGAGCTCGTGGGGACCAGCACGGAATCGTGGGAGAAGGCGGCGATGGCCGCTGTCAGCATGGCCTCCAAGAGCCTGCGCGATCTGCGGATCGCGGAGGTGACGACGCTCGACCTGCAAATCGACAACGGGAAGATCAAGGCCTACAGGGCCAAGGTGAAGGTGTCCTTCAAGTACCAGGCTGGTCGATGAGGACTCAGTAGGTCCACTCGAGGCCGGCGCTGTAGATCGTCCTGTCGACCTCGGTCCAGTCGAACTGGTTGTACTTGCCGGCGCTCCAGCGGAACAGCTTGACCTTCCCCTGCACGAACCAGCCGGTCGAGCCGTCGGTGTGCTTGACCAGGCCGGGCTGCACGTAGATCGTCTCGCCACGATGCAGCCGCGTCGAGGCGATGAACGACCAGCGCCCCCCCTGTCGCGGGTCGCTGATGGTGCGGAACGACAGGAAGTCGTAGTCCCCCCAGTAGTAGTCGAACCCGCTGCCGTACTGCAGCTGGTTCTGAGCGTCGGGGGCGTTGTCGGGGATCACGTGGATGCCTCGCAGCAGGGCGGCCAGCACGAAACCCTTCTTGAGAATCTGCTCGGTGTCGATTTCCACGACCTGATCGAAGTCCTTGCGGTAGCGGTAGAAGCCGGACCAGGTCGAGCGCCGGTGATCGCGCAGGAACCCGCCGATCTCCCCCCCCTTCGTGAAATCGCCGTACCAGGCCTGAACGTGCATCTGCCTGTAGGACAGGTATCCCCAGAAGTCCTCGAAGGTGTTGTCGTTCGAATCGATGATGTGGTCCCACTGCACGATCATCTTCCCCAGCGGGGCGGCGGCCGCCGGCGGGGCGGGCTTGGCGCGGGAGTCCTCCCTCGTCGGAGGTGTGGCCGCGCGGGCCGAGCCAATCGCTGCGCCGCACGCGAGCGCGGCGAGGAGGGTGGTCCGCCACGGCAGGACGCGGACCCGTCTCGTCAGTTGGATGTGGCGCTCCATTTCCGATCCTTCTCCGTTTTCCGGCGCATCTCGCCGGTCACGAATCGCTTGTAGGCCCAGACGAACCACGCCAGGGCGCGCAGCGCGGCGTTGCCCAGGCCGAAAATCGGATAGAGGACGAGGACCAGGTACTTGTACCCGCTGTTCACCTTGCGCTGGATGGTGAGGAACGGGTAGAGCTCGAGCAGAAGATACAGGCCGTAGATCAAGGCGATTTCGTCCCAGCGCCGCCTGTAGAGGATCATGACGAGCGACCAGAAGCGGAACGGGTCCGTGAGGACCACGAACACGTTGTAGGCCATCTCGTAGCGCAGCCGCCACCGCGAGTTCCGCCCGGTCAGGAGCCTCAGGTAGGAGGCGAAGACGTGGTAGTGGGCCGGGTACCAGTTCAGGATCCGCTGGCGCGCGAGGGCTCCGATCCGGTCGGGCACCACGGTCCACACCAGCTCGTCCACGAACACGACGTCCCCTTCGTTCAGGAGCTCGATGATCGTCCGCTGCAGGTCCTCTCCCTGGAAGACGCCGGTGTGCTTGTGGTGGAACGCCTGCAGACGCTCCTTCTTGAACAGGCCGATCGCCCCCGAGACGCAGGAGATGCTCGCCGTCCCGTCCTGGAAGCGGCGGCCGATCTCCATGGACTTGCAGTACTCGTAGCGCTGCAGGCACGAGATCAGTCCCGAGCCCTTCGGTCCGTACCGGCTGCGCCGATCGGGCACGACGTTGAACGCCGCGGCGTCGTAGTGGTCGAGCAGCGAGGTCGGAATCCGCGCGTCCCCGATGCGCGTGTCGTCGTCGAGCAGCAGCACGAGCGGCGTCTGCACCCGGTGGATGCCGAAGTTGATCGCCGAGACCTTCCCCATGTTGGGGATGCGATAGGTGCGGACCTTCAGCTGCTCGAGGATCTTCGGCGTGTCGTCGGTCGAGCCGTCGTCCACGACCAGGATCCGATCACGCGCGAACCCGGCGCGGATCAGGTCCTCCACCGTCTCGCGGATGACCGCCTGGCCGTTGTGCGTCGGGATGAGCGCCGTGACCTTGGAGAGATCCGTGGTGAAATCGCGCCGGACCGGGCGGTTCCAGATTTCCAGGTAGACTTTGAGCGCGTCCACCAGGATGAAGATCACGATAATGTAAAAGTAGGCCGACACGCGAGTCTCCCCGGATACCGGAGTCAATATAGATATCGGGCCCGCTGACGCAACCTCCCGCCCGCCGCGCATTTGCCGTCGTCCCGATCCTGCGATAGCGTGGGACCGCATTTTCAGCCGGTCTGGGTGGGGCACTGTCTCGTTGAGGGAGGTGCCCATGAAATGGAAGATGATAATGACGGCGATCGCCGCGACGGCGTTTCTGTGCGCTCCGGCTCTGGCGGGCAGTCTCGGTGTTTACGGCTCCTACTGGAATTCAGACCAGGCCGACAACAGCGCGGGCGGAGGGGGACGGATCGGGTTCTCCTTCGTGAAGTTCCTCGAGCTCGACTTCCACGGGACCTACTATTCGAGTTTCACCACCGACGTGAACGGCCAGGCGGTCGACGTCAAGGCGAAGCCTGTGGACGCCGGCCTGCGCGTCAACTTTCTTCCTTCCTTCCCGTTCACGCCCTACGTCGGGGCGGGAGTCACCCGATACTTCCTGGATTCCGATCAGGGCTCGATTGACGACAAGAACGGAATCTACGGCCAGGCGGGCATCGAGCTCGGCTCCGCGGCCTCCCGGTTCTTTGTGGAGGCGCTCTGGAGGAAGATGGAGACCCACGTCAGCCTGGCGTCCTTCGACAGGAACGCCAAGTTCGACGGCATCGCGGCTAACGCGGGCCTCGTGTGGCGCTGGGGTCGGTAAACACCCGCCCGCCCGGGTCCCGGTCTCCCGAAGGTCCCCTGGGGAGGACACTTTGCCCCTCTCGCGGGACGCAAACAACGGCGCCGCGCATGTCTCCAGGTCACTGAGCCCCGGTGACTTGCGACGCCGAATCAGCGCGATGCACGCCGGTGGCACCGGCTTTGCTCGTTACGTGTCGCTGGAAAGGAGACCATGATGCATCGACTTCTCGTTCGAACGCTCACGATGCCGGCGCTTCTTGCGATCCTTTCTCTCGGATGCTCACAGGCGCACTCGAAGGCCGAAGTGGAGCGCACCGCCGGTGATTCGCTGCACGACGCTTCGATCACGATGCGCATCAAGACCACGTACCTGTTCAACGGCCACCTCAATCCGTTCCGCATCAACGTCGATACCCGCGACGGCGTCGTCACCCTGCACGGAACCGTGCCGAGCGACGTTCACCGCGATCTCGCCGGCGAGATCGCCAAGAACGCCGACGGCGTCAAGAGCGTCGACAACCAGCTGACGATCGCGCAGGGCGGCGGAGACGGGCCGACGGAAGCCGACAAGAGCTTCAGCGAGGCCGTCCGTGACGCCTCCACCAGCGCCTCCATCAAGCTGTCGCTCGCCTTCGAGCGCGGCGTGAAGGCGTCGCACATCACCGTCCACACCGACCGGGGGACTGTGACCCTGGCGGGTGAAGTCGACTCACAAGCCGAGCGGCAGCTCGCCGCCCGCGTCGCCCACGACACCGAGGGCGTCAAGCACGTCGTGAACCAGCTCCAGGTCCGCGGTTGATTTGACGGAAAGGAGGTCCAGATGATGACGATCCGCAAGTACTCTGCCGTGCGAGTTCTGTTGTTCGCGAGCGCGTGCGTTCTCTCCGGGGCCCTGTCGATCACCCCGGGACAGGCGAAGACCGATTTCGGCGTGAGGGGCGGCGCTTACGCCGAGAACGACAAGCCGTTTCTCGGCGCCGAGGCTCTGTTCACAGTCGGGACCGGTCAGCGCTGGTTCGGCAATCCGAACCTCGAACATGCGTTCGCCGACTCCGGCTCCTCCGACTTGACGGCGCTCAGCTTCGACTTCCACTACGACTTCCCCAGCGGGCAGCCGTATACCGTCTGGGCAGGCGCCGGGCCGACCCTGATCTTCAGGGACCGGAACACCCCCGGCCAGTCCGACACGACCGATACCGGCGTGAACCTGGTGCTGGGTGTCGGCGGGCGAAAGGGTGACGTCCGTCCTTACGGCCAGATGAAGGTCGTTCTGGCCAACGACACCGAGGCGGTCGTGGGCGTCGGCGTCCGGTTCTAAGCGCATGGCCCGGTGACCAGGACGATCTCGGCGCGTTCCTCCGCCACGCCCCCGACGATCGTCTGGCCCTCGGGCAGGACGCGCACGCCGGTGTGATGACCGGCGTGCGCGTTTTCCCGTCTTGGGGGTCGGGCCGACCACGGCCGAGGGTACTTGCGATAGGATCGCCGGCATGCTCCCCCTGACATCGCAGGCGCCTCGATGAGCGTGCGCGTGCGGCCCATGACGGAACGGGACACCCGGGTGGTCGCCGATCTCGCCGGACAGCTGGGCTACCCTTCGACCGAGGCGCAGATTCGCAGGCGCTTCGATTCGGTATCGGGCGATCCGGGGTCGGCCGTTTTCGTCGCGGAAGACGAGGACGGCCGGATCGTCGGGTGGACGCACGTCATCGCGAGGATCTTCCTGGAGTCGGACCCGTACGCCGAGCTCGCCGGCCTGGTGGTCGACCGATGCGCGCGTCGCCAGGGAGCCGGCCGGGCGCTCGTGGCGGCGGCCGAGACCTGGGCGAAGAGTCGCGGCTACGCGACGATGCGCGTGCGCTCCAACGTCAAGCGCCTCGAAGCCCGGCCATTCTACGAGGGCAGGGGCTACGTCATCGGCAAATCGCAGCACGTGTACGAGAAGACCCTCGAGTGAACGGCCCGATCCGGCTGTGACGGCGACGGAGGCCGGGAAGATGCGGGCGATGGTCCTGGACGCACCGGGACGGTCCCTCGTTCCCCTATTCCATCCTCCGGCCGCCGTTTCGTGTTACGCTCCCGGGCGTTCGAAGCTCCACCACAACTCATTCGGAGAAACGGGACGATGCCACCTGCGCAGATCCGTGGACTCACCGCGCGCGGCGCGCTGTTGCTGGCCGCGCTCTTCCTGGCCGCGGCACCAGCCCCCGCGGCCGCCGGCGGCGCGCCCGCCGAGACCGACGCGCCCCGGCCGCGGCTCGGCTTTCTCGCCGGAAGCGTCGCGGCGGAGCGCCGTGCCGAGAGGGAGATGCTGGCCACGCCGACGCCCGAGCGCGAGCGCGCCTGGCTGCACGCCCTCACCGAAGAACCGCACGTGGCGGGAACGCCGCAGGGGAAGAAAGTCGCCGAGTACGTGCGTGACCGTCTCGTCGAGTTCGGACTCAAGACCGAGCTCGTGCCGTACGAAATCTGGCTCAACCTCCCGACGGCCGTCAGCCTCAAGCTCCTGAAACCGGAGCCGGCCTCCCTGTCGCTCCGTGAAGAGGGGAACCCGCGCGACAAGGACTCCTACAGCGAGGACGCCTACCCGGCATTCCACGGATACGGCGCAGCGGGCAAGGCCGCCGGTCAGGTGGTGTACGTCAACTACGGGACGCACGAGGACTTCGAGCGGCTCGAGTCGCTCGGCCTGTCGGTCGAGGGGCGGATCGCCCTGGTCCGTTACGGGAAGGTGTTCCGTGGTCTCAAGGTGAAGGAGGCGCAGCTGCGCGGCGCGAAGGGGGTCATCATTTACAGCGACCCGGCCGACGACGGCTACATGAAGGGGGACGTCTATCCGGACGGTCCGATGCGCCCGCCGTCCGCCATCCAGCGAGGCTCGGTGCAGTTCCTGTCGTCCGGTCCCGGCGATCCATCGACGCCCGGCTACGCCTCGACCAAGGGGGCGAAGCGGGTCGGGCGCGAGCAGATGAACGGCATCCCGAAGATCCCGTCGCTGCCGCTGTCGTACGGCGAGGCGTCGAAGATCCTGAAGGCGCTGGCCGGCGACCGTGTGCCGGACGACTGGCAGGGCGGCCTGCCGTTCGCCTACCACCTCGGACCCGGTCCCGCCGAGGTCGAGATGTCGGTCGAGATGGACTACGCCATAAGGCCCCTGTACGACGTGGTCGCCACTGTCCCGGGAACCGCCGAGCCCGACAGGCTCGTCGTCCTCGGCAACCACCGCGACGCCTGGACGTACGGCGCCGTCGACCCCAACTCGGGGACCGCATCGTTTCTCGAGACGGCCCGCGGCCTGGCCGCCGCCCTGAAGGGCGGATGGAAGCCGCGGCGGACGATCCTCCTGGCGTCCTGGGACGGCGAGGAGTACGGCCTGCTCGGTTCGACCGAGTGGGTCGAGGACCGCGTGCAGGCGCTGCAGCAGAACGCCGTCGCCTACATCAATCTCGACTCCTCGGTGACGGGGGGCGACCTGGAGGTCTCCGGGATCCCGTCGTTGCGCGACCTGATCGTCGAGGCGGCCGGCGATCTCGACGACCCGCGCCGCGGCGGCTCGGTCGTCGAAGCCTGGCGCTCGCGCCGGCAGCGCGAGTGGGCGAAGAGCGAGCCGGCCTGCGGGCCGGACGCGGCGGTCTTCGACCTGCAGCTCGAGCCCCTGGGATCCGGCTCGGACTACACCGCCTTCGCCGACCACGTCGGGATCGCCAGCGCCGACTTCTCCTTCGAAGGACCGTACGGCGTCTACCATTCGATCTACGACGACCTGTTCTGGATGGAGCACTTCGGTGATCCCGAGTTCCTCTACCACACGGTCGCGTCGCGTCTGTACGGCCTTCTCGCCATGCGGCTGGGATCGGCCGAGGTCGCGCCCCTGCGCTACGGCGCCTACGGGCGGGCCCTGTCGCGCGACCTGGAGCTCCTGCGCCGCGAGACGGTCCGCGAGCGGCGCATCTGGGAGGCGGCGCGCAGCGGACCCGGCACCGTCGAGCCGGGATCGCAGGCCGCCGTCGAAGCGCGCAAGAAGCCGGCGCTCCAGCCCGATTTCTCGCCGCTGGCCAAGGCCGTCGACCGCCTCACGACGGCCGCCAACGAGCTCGACGCGCTTCTCGATCGGCTCCAGCATGAGACCTTCGCCCCTCCCGATTCCGCGGCCCTGGCCCGACTCAACGACGCGATCGTGCAGATCGAGCGCGCCTTCCTGGACAAGAACGGCCTTCCCGGGCGCCCGTGGTTCCAGCACACGTTGTACGCCCCCGGACTGACGACCGGTTATTCCGCGTGGCCGTTCCCGGCCGTCGTCCAGGCCACTCGAGACCGGGACGCCGAGGCCCTGCAGCTGGCCCTGCGCATCGTCGTCGAAAGGATCGATGCCGCGACCCAGAAGATTGGCGTCGCGCGGGACCTTGCTTCCGGAGCCGGCGGAAAATAACCTGCGCGTCTCGCCGACCTGGCGCGGGGGGTTCGCAGCGGTATCGAGCCCCGCGAAGCCTGCGTGGAGTTCATGTCAAATGGTTGTTGACCGCCGAGATGGGTGGGGGTACCTTCACCCCCATCGAGGAGCAAGACTCGTGAGCCTCATTCGTGCGAGCGCGAGTTGCATCCTGCTCGGCATCTTCCTGATGCCCTCGCCGCGCATACTCGATCCCGAACGCACTCACAGACGCCACGCCACCTGTGAGCACCACCTGAGACGGCACCATCCTGACCCGGACGACCGCGCCAGGATCCTGCGCCGGGCCGAGCGCAAGAAGCGTCGCGAGGAAGCACGCGCGCGGCTCGAGCACGCCCTCGGTGAGGTCGTCGCGGCGCGGGCGACCGCGGACGAGCAGGACGACGTCGACGCCGCCGCGCAGCTCGCCGAAGCGCTCGACGAGTCGAACCTGCAGCCCTGCCAGGCCGCCGCCGACCCGCAGGACGAAGACTCCAGCATGAAGAAGGGGAGGCGTGCCGCCAAGATCAAGACGTTGTTCTGGTCGCTGCAGGAGCCCCCCAAGATTCGGCCGGCCGGGGAGTTCCTGGCGATGTTGCGGGTGCACATCCAGACCGATTCCCCGCGCTCGACCGACGCGTCTGACGTCCTGACGCATTATGGTTCCGGTCCCTGCCACTCCATCCCTCGCCCCCGCGAAGGCACGGTCGTTCCCTGCCTGCCGCTCCCCGGACTCGTGGCCTGACCATCGCATAAGGCCGCGACGCGAGTTCTTTCTTCCCGAAGGCAGACGCATTCATCCATGCCGTCCGCCCGGCGATCCGTGCCGGAGCGAGCGGAAGCGAGGTTTCGATGGAATATTTTGGCAACATTCGGATCAAATGGACTTACACGACCCACCGCGTGGACCGCTCCGCCGTCAGGGGGATCGGCCTCCTGGGCTCGGATCCTGATCCCGGCCGGCTCGTCCTGGCACGAGTCCTGTGCCTCGGGAAGAACAAGGAGGTCGAGGGCACGGATGGCCGGAGGCTCACCCTTTTCCCCGGCGACGTGATCGGGGGGTGCCTGGCCTACCGCTACGCTACCGACCAGTACGAGGGACTCCCGATCGCCGACGGCCCGGCCGCACACCTCCTGAGCATGGGCGGGGTGTGTGGATTCATTGCGAGCAAGAATGAAAAGATGCCCGAGCCGACGACTCTCGAGTGGATCGGATCGCTCGCGAACGGAACGGGCAAGGCGCTCTACCTGAAAGACTTCGCCCGCAGGCCGAAGACGCAGATCTCCGCCCCCAGGCCGCGGACCGTCCTGGTGGTCGGTGCTTCGATGAACGCCGGCAAGACGACCACCGCCGCCCAGGTCATCCGCAGCCTGAGCGGCCAGGGGCGCCGCGTGGTGGCCGCCAAGATCACGGGGACGGCCTGCCGCAAGGACCCCGGCATCATGGAGGATGCCGGTGCTCTGCGCGTGCTCGACTTCACCTGCGTCGGCCATCCGTCCACTGCGAACCTGCCGACGCGCGACCTCCTGGCGCTGGCCGCCGACCTGCGCGCCATGCTCCTCGAGGACCGGCCGGAGTTCATCGTTTACGAGCTCGCCGACGGCATCTTCCAGCGCGAGACCCGGCTCCTCCTGGAAGAGCGATCGTTCCAGGAAACGATCGACGTGGCCCTGTACGCTGCGCCCGAGAGCCCGTCATGCGAGAGCGGTGTGCGCTGGCTGCGCGATTGGGGGTACACGGTTGGGGCCGTCAGCGGCATGGTCGCGAACAGCCGCCTTGGGATGGAGGAAGTGCGGCAGGCGACCGGGGTGCCGTGCCTCAACGGCGAGATGATCCTGTCGGGGGCCCTGAACGATGTCCTGACGCCGGCGTCGGTGGCCTGACGGGGAGCGTCGTGAACGAGACTCCCTCCGCCCTCCCTTCGCCGCAGAAGGAGTGGGGAGCCTGGGATGAGATACGGCGTCTTCTGCCGTACGCCCGGCCGCACCGCGTCCTCTTCGGCGCGACGCTTCTGTTGAGCGTCGCCCTGTCCGTCATCGACGTACCCCTTCCCTTCTTCCTGAAGAAGGTCATCGACGCCGTCCTCAGGCGCCACGAGTCCCTGCACATTTTCGGGCTCGACCTTCCGCCTCAGCAGTTCCTGCTGGTCATCTTCGCGAGCCTGGTCGCCCTGGCTCTTGTCAAGGGGACCCTCACCTACTTCCAGCGCACGGCGAGCGAAAAAATGGGCCAGAGAATGATTTATGAGCTCCGGCTCGACCTTTACCGGCACCTCCAGTCCTTGTCGATGCCGTTCTTCAAGAACGCGTCGACCGGCCGGATCATGCTGCGCTTCATGGGGGACATCAACGCCGTCCTCGACATGATCACCGACGGCTTCCTGCGCGCCCTCATGGACGGGATTACGATCGCTACAGTCGCCTGCGTCATCCTCGCCCTGAACTGGCGGCTGGCGCTCGTGGTGATGTCGGTCCTGCCGTTCTACGCCCTCACATTCGTCAGGTTCAGCCCAGCCCTGCGGCGCACCGGCCGGAAGGCGCGGCACGAGCGCGTGGCGCTGTCGGGCACTCTCCAGGAGAAGATCGCCGGCCGCGTGGTCGTCAAGGCCTATCACCAGGAAGCGGCGGAAGAGGCCCTGGTCGAGTCGCAGACGGCGCGCCTGCGCGACTGGCTGATCGAGAAGGCGCGGATCGGCGGCAAGCTTTCGGCGCTGGCCAACGTCGCGGTGGCAATCGGCGGCGCCCTGATCCTGTGGATTGGCGGCAACGACGTCCTGAACGAGCGCATGACGAAGGGCGGGCTCATGGCCTTCTACGCCCTGGCCGCCATGCTCTTCCCACCGCTTCGCCGGCTGGCCCGCACCAACGAGACCTACCAGGCGGCGCGCGTGTCCCTCGACCGCATCCTCGACTTCCTGGACGAGACCACGCCGCTCAAGGAGCGGGACGGTGCGAGGGAGCTCACGGTGACGCGCGGCGACGTGCTCTTCGAGGACGTGCGGTTTTCCTACGTGCCGGGCGTGCCTGTGCTGCGCGGCATCAGCGTCCGGATCGAGGGCGGGCAGGTAGTCGCGCTCGTCGGGCCGAACGGGTCCGGCAAGACGACGCTTCTGAGTCTCCTGCCGCGCTTCATCGATCCGGCCGGGGGGCGCGTCCTGATCGACGGCCAGGACCTGCGCGAGGCAACCCTGGCCTCGCTGCGCCGCCAGATCGGCATCGTCACCCAGGAGCCGTTCCTGTTTTCGGGGACGATCGAGGACAACATCCGCTACGGCCGCCCGGCCGCGACCGAGGAGGAAGTGTGGCAGGCGGCGAAGGTCGCCAACGCCTTCGACTTCATCAGCGCCCTGCCCGAGGGCTTTCGCACGCAGGTCGGCGAGCGCGGCCAGCGCCTGAGCGGGGGGCAGGTCCAGAGGATTGCGCTGGCGCGGGCCATCATCAACAACCCGCCGATTCTCATCCTCGACGAGGCGACGTCGGCGGTCGACGCGGAGTCCGACCGCCTCATCCGCGAGGCCCTGCTTCGTTTGATGCAAGGACGCACGGTCTTCGTCATCGCGCATCGCATCTCCACCGTGCAGCGCGCCGACCGGATTGTGGTGATGGACAGTGGTCTCATCGTCGAAGAGGGGACGCACGACACCCTGTATCTCAAGAACGGGCCGTACACACGCATTTGCAGGGAGCAGCTGCTGCTTGAAAGGATCGCGACATGAAGCTGGGAAGGTTCGGTCGAGTCATCGTTCCGATGGGGCTCTGGCTGTCCCTCTCTTACCCGGCGTCGGCGGCGCTGGTCACGCTGACCGGCAAGGTGACCGACCAGAACGGCGGTGGCATCTTCAACGTCACGATCAATTTCGTCGACTCCTGCACCGGTGTCGTGGCCGGTGCGATCAACAACGTCACGTCGTCCACCGGCTCGTTCCAGGCGGGCGTCAACGCGGGGATCTACGACCTGGAGATCACTCCCACTTCGGGCAGCCTGTTCGCGGCACAACGGATTCTCAGCTTCGATCTCACCTCGAGCAGGACGCTCGCGACCGTCGTCCTGCCATTCGGCATCATCATCTCGGGGCGCGTGACGGATGCAGCCGGCACCGGGCTGGCGAACGTGTACGTCCATTTCTATCCCCCGGGCGCGAGCGACCGTTTCTTCACCGTGCGCGACAAGACGGATCTGTCTGGCAACTACAGCGTGGTCGTCCCGACGATTCCCTGCGGCCTGTACGACGTCCGGTACGGCCCTCCGTCGGGGACCCGCTATCTGGTCCTCGCCCGTCTCTCGGTCCCGATCACGGGGAACACGACGCTCCCGGCGGTGGCCCTCTCCACGGGCGTGCTCCTGAGCAGCACGGTCTATGACACAGCGGGACCCGGACACCCGGTCATCAACGTCAACATCGATGTCGTCGACGCGGTCAGCGGCATCGTTCTCGATCTGTCGCACGATCGCACCGACGGCACGGGCACCTACTCGGTCGCCGTGCCGCCGGGCACGTATCTCATCGACACCAAGCCCGAGAAATGTACTCTGCTCGTCGCCCAGGAATCCGCCCCCGTCACCGTGGCCGCCGACATGACGCTTCCCCGCGTCAATCTCGCGGGGGGCGTTCTGGTGAAGGGCATGGTGACGGACACGCGGGGCACACCCGTGTCCGAGGCCAACACGAATTACTTTCACAGCGACCCCGTGACCAACAAGCTCGTGCAGGTTCTGACCTGGGACGACCATACGGACGCCACGGGCGCCTACAGTGCCGTCATCCCTGCTAGCGACACCTACACCATCGATTACTTCCCGCCGTTAACGACGGGCTGCCCGCCGGTGACGCAGCGCCTGGTCGCCGTGCGGGTTGCGGGCGTCGGAATCAACAACAATCCCCCGCCCCTGCCGACCGTCCAGTTCCCGGACGGCTTCCTCGTGACGGGAAGGAGCATCACGGTCGCCCGCGCGCCGATCGCCAACGTCGATCTGACCTTCTTCCTGGCGGGCAGCGCCACCAACAAGCTGTTCGTCGGCCATCACCACACCGACAGCGCTGGAAATTTCGCGGTCGTGGTCGTGCCGGGAAACTACGACGTCCGCTTCGAGCCCGCGACGACCAATCTGGCGGCCAAGCGGCTGTTCGGCGTCGGCGTCAGCGGAGATCGGAACCTGGGTGACGTGCTGCTCGAGCAGGGGTTCGTGGTTTCCGGCCAGGTGACGGACTCGCTCGGTTTACCGGTGGACACGGCGGACCTCAGCTTTTTCGACGTCTACACCGGCCTCAAGTCCGAGACACCACACGACAACACCGACGCCAGCGGCAACTACAGCGTGGTCGTGCCGCCGAGGACGTATAACGTCAACTTCATTCCACCCCCGGGCACACCTCTGGCTACGGTGCGTGTGCCCAACGTCGTGATCACGGCGAGCAGGAGCGGGTTCAACGCCGTGCTCCCCGGTGCCTTCGCGGTCTCCGGCTTCGTCCGCAACTCCTCGGCGCAGATCGTCCCGGCGGTTGACTTGAATTTCTACGTGTCCGGGACCACGACCCGGCAGATCGTGTCGCTGGACAACACCGACGCAACCGGGTTCTACAGCGTCTTCGTTCCGCCCGGGACCTACGACATTGTCTTCACGCCTCCTGTCACGATGAGCGGCCTGGCGATGGCGAGGGTGAATGGTGTCGCCGTGCAGTCGGACGTGGGGCTTCCGGATGTCATCCTCGGTCAGGCGCTGCTGCCCGGCGTGAGCTCGATCGCCCCGAATTCGGGACCGTCGTCGGGCGGAACCCCCGTCACCATCCTGGGTTCCAATTTCCAGCCGGCCGCAACGGTGACCCTGGGCGGCCTCACCCTGTCCGGCGTCGACGTCGTGAGCACCGGTCAGATCAACGCCCTGGCCCCCGCCTTTCCGCTGGGCCCACAGGGAGTCGTAGTCGACCTCGCGGTCGGCAATGTCGGCTCAGGCACGGCGGTTTTGCCGTCGGCGTTCACCTTCACTCCGGCGGCCGTCCCGATCGATCTCACGGTGACACGCGGTCCTTTCAGCATCGTACTGTCCTGGCCCTCGACCGGACAGGCTTCTTACACGATCTACCGCAGCACGTCGCCGCGTCAATTCGGACAGACCCAGCTCCTCGCGATCACCGGGGCCACCACCTTTACCGACGTGGGTGCCGACGGCGACGGCATGACGTATTTCTACAGGGTGGAGTAGGCGGTGGACTCCGCGCCAGGCCGATCGTGGGTGCGCACCATCGGACTGGCGGCGTTCGTCCTGTCGGTCCCGACCGTGGTGCCGCCACCGCCAGCGTGGGCGGCGGAGACGAGTTGGAACCTGCGTCTCGCGCTCGACGAGAGGTACGACGATAACATCATTCAGCTTTCGCAACGCGACCTCGACCGCCTGCAGCACCCGTCCCCGACGCAGGAGGCCCGCAACCTCGCGTCCAACCGCTTCTCGATCGACACCGCCGACGATTTCGTATCGACCCCTCGCTTGTCCGTCGGCCTGCGCGCGAAGTGGCTGCGCGATCTGCCGACGGGTTTCAGCCTCGACGGATCGTTCTATCGATACCGGGACAACCCGATCAAGGACTACGAGTCCTACCGTTTCGCGGTCCTGCAACCGCTTCACGGCGGCAGGCACACGACCACGGTTCGCCTCAGCTCCAGTCTTCTCCCCAGCTTTTACAGCCGCAACATGGTCAGCGACATCGCCGTCGAGGAGGGTGTCGTCCCTCTGACCAGCCCCGTGCGTCGCCTCGAGACCAGGTACAAGAAGGTGATCCGGCAGGTCGAACTGGACCAGGCGATCCTGCCCGACCGGCTCTGGATCGAGGTGGCGGGGGGGAACGAGGAGCGCAACTACGACCATTTCTTCAACGAGCGCGACAGCCGGATGCCGTACTACTCCGCGGGGCCGATCTGGACGCCGCTCGCGGGCGGCCGGCTCCGCCTGGTCGCGACCTTCCGCAGGGAAGATCTGCACGCCCGCGGCAGCCAGGGTGATCCGTTCATCCACGACGACGTCTCCAGCCGTCGGAACGTCCTCACGATAGCGGGGCGCTGGCGCTGGGGCGCAAAGGGACGCAGGAAGTCCCTCAGCGCGGAGTACGAAGGGGAGAAGCGCACGTATGTCACGACGGACGTGAATGACGCCTTCCACTTCGACCGCACGGACAGGCGCAGCTACACGACGCTCACCTTCCGCGCCGACCTGAATGGAGGCTGGTTCCTGGCCGTGGCGGCGGAGCGCGATGTCAATCGATCACATTTCGCCGCGGCCGGGCTGACGTCCGACCCGAGCGACGCCACCGACTACGACGAGAATCTCTATACGGCGACCTTCGGGTACGCGTTCGGCACAGGCGACAGAGAGAGGATGACGCCGTGAGTCGCCCCCCCGCCGATCGATCATGGGACGCAGCCCCGCCCGATGCCGGCGAACGGAACATGCAGATCCTGCTGCGACACCTCCCGCCCGAGGAGATCCCGGTCTCGGAAGACCTTTACACCCCGACGGACCTCGACGCGCATCTCACCGCCCTGGGAGAGCCGCCGTTCTCCGTCGTCGCCGTCGGGGACATCATGCTCGGCGATCACGCCAGGAAGGCACTGCGAGGCGGAGACAACGACTACCCCTTCGAGGCCGTTCTCCCGCTCCTCAAGAGCGCCTTCATCGTCCTCGGGAACCTCGAGGGGCCTCTGGCGCGAAATGCCGCCAAGGAGCCCCGGAACTACTCCTACAAGGTCAATCCGGGACTGGCCGCCGCGCTGACTCGAGCGAGGATCAGCGTGCTGACGCTCGCCAACAACCATGCGCTGGATTGCGGACGCGACGGAGTCATCGAGACACTCCATGCGCTGGCGTCAGCGGGGGCGGACGCGATCGGCGCCGGGGTCGACCGGTCGGCGGCTCACCGGCCGCTGATCCGGCGGGCGGGTCCCTGGCGGGTCGGTCTCCTCGGATATTACTGGAACGAGAGGTGCGCGGCGACGGCCGATCTGCCGGGCGCCGCGATGGACACGCCGGAGGCCTTGAAGGCCGATATCGGCGCACTCCGGGAAAGAGTGGACAGGGTCGTGGTCACGTTCCACTGGGGTGTTCCCTATTATCGCGAGCCCTCCCCCGAGAACAGAGCCAAGGCACGATTCGCCGTGGACTGCGGCGCCGACGTGGTGATCGGTCATCACCCTCACATCGTGCAGCCGTTCGAGATCTACCACGGCTGCCCGATCTTCTACAGCGTCGGGAATTTCACCTTCGGGTCCCGCAACAGCCATGCCGAGGGTCTGCTGATCGCCGTTCGATTCGAGGATGACGAGACCGTCGTGAGCGCCTTTCCCCTGTACGTGAAGAACCGCGATCCGCGCGTGCGCTACCAGCCGAAAGTGCTCCGGGGAGGGGCTGCGGATAGAGCGCTCCGCCGGCTGGTGGATATCTCGGGGCCGACAGGGCCCGAGCTGCGGATCGAGGCGGGGCGCGGCACCCTGCGCCTGAAGCGGAGCTCAGGCGTGTCTGAGCTGGCGGACGATCTCGCGCAGTGACGGACGCTTGCCGTACATCAGGAGGCCGAGCCGGAAGAGCGCGGCCGAGCCGCGGATGCTGAGGTAGACTCCCGCGGCCAGGCACGCGAGCGCCACCGCGGCGTCCCAGGCCGGAACCTTCCCGGTGCCGAGGCGGATCATCATCGTGATCGGACCCGTCAGCGGGAACCAGCCGAGAACGCGCGCCATCCAGCTGTTCGGATCGTCCACGATCAGCATCCACGTGACGGCCGGCGGGATCACCAGGCACAGCGTCCAGATCACGGAGAACTGCTGGCTCTCGCGGGCATTCGTGCCCAGCGCACCGGTGCCCGTCATCAGGCTGCCCACCATCATGTACCCGCCGATGAAGAACAGCAGGCAGAACAGGAACAGGCTCCAGTTCAAATAGGCGAGCGCCGCCGCCGCGAGGAGGCTCGAGGCGAGGCCGGCCACCGTCACCCACACTCCCAGCTGGAGCAGCCCCGCGGCCCCGAGCCCGAGAAGTTTTCCGAACAGCAGGTCCTGCGGCGTCACCGACGACAGGATCACCTCGATGACGCGGTTCTCCTTCTCCTCCACCACACCCTGCAGGAGGTAGCCGGCGGTCGTGAGAAGGGACATGAGCAGGAGGATCGCGAAAACACCGGGGATGACCAGACGCGCGATCCGCTCGCTCGCCCTGTCCGGCTCCACGCCGCCGTCCGCGCGCACCAGGAACGAGGATGACGCCGACGAGTCGATCGGCTGCTCCAGACGCGTGCCGACGTCCTCGGGCACGCGTCCGGCCGCCAGGGACTGGCGAAGGATCCTGGCCAGGGCCCGCTCGGCCCGCTCCGAGCCTCTCGTCATGGGCGCGGCTTCCGTCTGGTACGTCTCGACGGCGCCGCTCCCGATGTAGTCGACGGGCAGCACGAAGACGCGCTGCACGACACCGTCCCGCAGCTGCCGCAGCGCCTCGTCCTTCGAGGCGACCTTGACGAACGCCAGCGGCCGCACGAACTCCTCGAGCAGAGACGTGACGGCGCTGTCGCTGGAAGCGCCGGGCGCCACGCGCCGCACCAGCTCGCCGGCCACGCGTGCCGCGACGTCGTGCTCCTTCGCGACCACGTCGATCACCTCCGGGCGGACGACGCGCGCGAGGTCCACGATGCCGATCGGCTTGACCGATGTCCCGGACCGGCTCATGAAATAGGCCGGCAGCAGGCCGACGATCGCGACGTAGGCGCTCAGGAAGAACGGCATGCCGAAGGTGACGATGAGGTACGAGCGGCGCTTCACCGTCGAGAGGAACTCCCGGCCCGCGACGACGCCGACCTTGCTCACGCCGGCTCGACCGGGTGGGACGCCGCGAGAACCGGCGGCGGCGCGGGAACTCCCCCCTGCGAGCGGACGGTGCGCACGAAGATCTCCTCCACCGGCGTGCGCAGGGCCTCGAAATGATCGACGGCGATCCGCCGCTCCTGCAGGAGCGCCATCAGATCGCGCGGTCGCGATCCGTCCCGCAGGACGACTCGATGCAGCCCCCCCTGGCGCTCGACGCGCGCCACGATCGGCAGCGCCCCGAGGTCGGCGTCGGTATCGACGAGCACGATCGACTCACCGTGGCTGCGTCGGATCTCATCCAGGTCGCCGTACAGCACCAGCCGCCCGCGATCGATCATCGCCACGCGGTCGCACAGCTCCTCCACCATCGGCATCTGGTGCGTCGACAGGATGACCAGGCTCCCCCGGTCCCGTCTCTCCCGCAGCAGGTCCTTGACGAGCACGGCGTTCAGCGGGTCAAGCCCC
This sequence comes from Candidatus Dormiibacterota bacterium, assembly GCA_035635555.1. Classification (NCBI taxonomy): domain Bacteria; kingdom Bacillati; phylum Candidatus Dormiibacterota; species Candidatus Dormiibacterota bacterium. The sequence goes on along the minus strand of DASQAT010000037.1, from coordinate 36,485 downwards.
GTGAACGGCTCGTCCATCACCAGGATGGCGGGATCGTGCAGAAGCGCCCCGGCGATCTGAACCTTCTGCTGCATCCCCTTCGAGAGAGAGTCCGCCCGGCGTCCGGCCGCCTCGGGCAGGCCGACCCTGGAGAGCCATTCGAGCGATCGGGCGCGGGCGGCGCCCCTGTCGAGACCCTTCAGCATCCCGAAGTAGACCAGGATGTCGAGGACCTTCTCCTTGCGGTACAGACCCCGCTCCTCCGGCAGGTAGCCGATGCGCCCGCGGTCGGCGCGCGACAGCGGGCGGCCGTCCAGGAGGATCTCCCCCGCGTCCGGCGCGATGATGTCGATGAGCATGCGGATGAGGGTCGTCTTCCCCGCCCCGTTCGGGCCCAGGAGCCCGAACACCTCTCCCGGGCGGACCTCGAACGTGACATCGTAGACCGCGACGGTCGCCGCGTAGGCCTTGCGCAGGTGGGAGAAGAGGAGCACGGCCATGGGGGCGCATTATACAGGCCCCCCTCGACCCGCCGCCGCGCTTGCCCGAGGGCCGCTTTGGGCACTACTTATAATGACGCCGAAGGGGTCCCGCCCCGCGCTTGCGAAGGGGGCCGGTTCCTGAGACAATGGACGGCGCCACGGAAACAGCGTTGCACAATCCGAAACCGGGCGCGAGGCCAGCGGAATGAGCGATCACACCCCACGCACGACGACGGCCTTGAGGCCCGCCACGCCGTCCCACCAGCCTTTCGAGTACCCCCTCAGGCGACCGTTCGTCGAGCCGGACTGGCGGCGCATCCCCGGGTACCGGGACACCACGCAGGCCGAGTGGGAGAGCGCCCTGTGGCAGCGCAAGAACACGGTCAAGAACCTGAAGGAGCTCGGCGAGGCCCTCGGGCCGCTGCTGCCCGAATCCCTGGCGGCGGGGATCGAGCGGGACCAGAAGGAGCGCGCCACGATGTCGCTCCTGGTGCCGCCGCAGATGCTCAACACGATGCAGGTCGAGGACCTGTGGAACGATCCCGTGCGCCGCTACATGCTCCCCGCGTTCGAGGACCGGGACCCGGACTGGCCCAGCCATCCGAAGTCGCAGCGCGACAGCCTGCACGAGGCCGACATGTGGGTGGTCGAGGGGCTGACGCACCGCTACCCGACGAAGGTCCTGGCGGAGCTCCTGTCCACCTGCCCGCAGTACTGCGGCCACTGCACGCGCATGGATCTCGTCGGCAACGACGTGCCTCAAGTGGAGAAGCACAAGTTCAGCATCCAGCAGAAGGACCGCTACACGCAGATTCTCGATCACCTGCGCAAGACGCCGCAGGTGCGCGACGTCGTGGTGTCGGGCGGCGACATCGCCAACCTGCCGATCTCCGTGCTCGAGAACTTCGTGTCGCGCCTCATGGACATCGACACCATCCGCGACATCCGCCTGGCGACCAAGGGGCTGATGGCCCTGCCGCAGCATTTCCTGCAGGACGACGTCCTGCGCGGTCTCGAGCGGCTGGCGAAAAAGGCGCGGGAGCGCGGCGTCGACCTCGCGGTGCACACGCACGTGAACCACGCCGAGTCGCTCACGCCCCTCGTGGCCAAGGCGGTCGTGCACCTGCTCGACATGGGGTTCCGCGACGTGCGCAACCAGGGGGTGCTGATGCGCGGCGTGAACGCCAGCGCCAAGGCGCTGCTGGATCTGTGCTTCACCCTGCTCGACCACGCGCGGATCATGCCGTACTACTTCTACATGTGCGACATGATCCCGAACAGCGAGCACTGGCGGCTGGCGGTGCACGAGGCCCAGCAGCTGCAGCACGACATCATGGGGTATCTCCCCGGCTTCGCCACGCCGCGCATCGTCTGCGACGTGCCGTTCGTCGGCAAGCGCTGGGTGCACCAGATCAAGGACTACGACCGCGAGAAGGGGATCACCTTCTGGACGAAGAACTACCGCACCGCCCTCGAGTCGGACGACGACGGCGCGCTCGCAAAGCGCCACGAGTACTACGACCCGATCTACACCCTGCCGGAGTCGGGCCAGGCCTATTGGCGCGCCTACCGTGCCCGCGCTTGAAGCGACCTCCGCCGTCCTGTGTTAGACTTCCGCTCCTGCAGGAAGCAACTGTTCGGGATGTGCGCCCATAGCTCAGCTGGATAGAGCGTCGGACTACGAATCCGAAGGTCGCAAGTTCGAGTCTTGCTGGGCGCACCACCCCGCCTCGTGCAGCGTTCTCCTGATCTAAGGAGCGTCTCCGTCGGTGCGGGGCGATTGGCGGAACAGCAGGCGGGGTTCCGCGTGGATCTCCAGGACCGTGTCGAGGCAGACCGCGCCGACCACGGACATCCTGATGTCGATGCGCGGGGTGCCGCCGCCCAGGACCAGACCGCTGTCGAAGTGGGCCGGAGCCTCCTTGTCCACCTTCAGGATCATGTTCATCCTCTGCTGCACCGCGAACTCGCCGCCATAGAGATACATGCCCGCACCGCGCACCGGGAAGCCGGCGGACGAGCCGGTCGCCGTGGGGTCCTGGACGCGCCAGCGCGCGTTGATCACGGCGAACCTGTTGAAAAGCGGCGTCGGCGACAGCGGCACGAGGGCGAAGGCCCCGGTCATCGGGAGCTTCTGGCCGACGGCGCAGTCGCAGGCGTTGAAGCACCCTCTCTGGAAGGTGCTTCCGGCGAGCAGCCGGTAGGGAATGATCTGGTCGATCGGCACCGGCGAGGTGGCGACGTGGAAGACCGTGTCGAAGCAGGTCATGCCGTTGATCGAGATCGTCACGTCGATGGCGGGATAGGGAGCCCTCACCCCGACCAGACCGCTGTCGAAGCGCTGCACCGCGTCGTCCCCCACCTTCAGGTCGAGCGTCAGCTCCTGCTGCAGCGCGACCTCGCCGCCCACCTTGTAGGTGCCGGAGCCGGTGACGAAGGTATCGGTGCCGTTGATCGACACGATCCAGTTGATATCGGTCACCTTGAACGTGTTGTACAGGCCGTCGAACCCGGCCGGCGTCAGGACCAGCGTCCCCACCGCCTCCGTGCTGATCAGCACCGGGCAGGCACAGGGGCCGAAGCATCCCTGCTCGTAGTTGCTCCCTTTGTCGAGGCGGTAGAGGACCGGCAGCGTATTGGTCGCGGTCTGGGCGGCGGCGGTGCCCGTCGCGGCGAGAAGAACGCAAACGACGACCGCCGGCAGCAGCGCGGTTCTGATCCTTGAGGTCGATCTCGGACTGGCGTGCCCGGATAGTCTCATGAACCCTCCTCGGTGGCCTGGCGGAGGCCACGCACTCTATCTGACTTCCCGAGGGCCGCTCGGGTTGAGTCTGCCAGTTCTAGTACTCCGTGGCGGCGGGTCTGTCAACAGCGAAAAGACCGAGAAAGCGGGTTGACACCCGATCCGCCGGGTGGGATAGGATGCCGGTCAGCGCATGAGCCAGGCTGACGCCCAGAAACGTGCCGACCGCATCCGCGCCTTCCGGGAAGAGCTCCGGACCCTCGAGGCGGAGGGAGTCCTCGCGCTGCCGGACGAGCAAAAACTGAGCCTCGCAAGGCACCACGACGAGACGCTGCGCCGGCTGTCGCAGGCGTTCGACATCGATACGACCGAAGCCCAGAAGCAGATGTCCTGGGGGATGCGCATCGCCTCGTTCCTGGGAGCGCTCGCCCTGTGCGCCTCGGTCTATCTCTTCTTCTATAGATTCTGGGGCCTGTTCGGCACAGCGGCGCAGGTCGCCCTGGTCCTGGCCGCCCCGCTCCTGGCCTTGATCGGAACGGAATTCGCCGCGCGCAAGGAGAGGACGCTCTACATCGCCGGAATCGTGGGGCTCGTGGCGTTCGGCTGCTTCGTGCTCGATCTCGTCGTCCTGGGCACGGTCTTCAACATCGCCCCGTCGCCGAGCGCCTTCCTGCCGTGGGCCGCCTTCGGCTTCATCCTGGCCTACACGTACGGCCTGCGGATCCTCCTGGCGGCGGGCATCCTGAGCCTGGCCGGCTGGCTGTCGGCCACGATGGGAACCTGGAGCGGCTGCTACTGGCTGTCCTTCGGCGAGCGCCCCGAAAACTTCTTCCCCGCGGCGCTGGTCCTCATCCTGATCCCTCTCGTGCCCCACCGGGCCTATCGCGATTTCCTGCCGATCTACCGGATCTTCGGACTCCTGGGCGTCTTCCTGCCGATCCTGGTGCTCGCGAACTGGGGAGAGATCAGCTACCTGAGAGTCCCCAACGCCCGCGTCGAGTCGCTGTATCAGATCGCCGGGTTCGCGGTCTCGGGCGTCGCCATCTGGCTGGGGATCAGGCAGCGCCTCCGCGAGGTGACGAACCTCGCCTGCACCTTCTTCGTCATCTACCTCTACACGAAGTTCTTCGACTGGTGGTGGGACTGGATGCCGAAGTATCTGTTCTTCTTCATCCTGGGGAGCATCGCGGTCGGGCTGCTCCTGCTTCTCAAGAGACTGCGGACGGTCAGCCTGAAGGGAGCGGCGTGAGACGCCTCGGTCCTCTCATCGCCTGCGCCCTCCTTCTGCTGACGAACGCGGTCGTGCTCGTGGGGGTCGCGTACAACCGTCGGGGGGAGCCGGAGGCGCGGCTGGTCCTCACCGAAAGGGAGCTGCGGCTCGGCTACGAGGAGAAGGAGAACACCGGTCTCTGGCTGCGGCTCGACGCCAGCGATGCCGATCGCTGGGCCGCCACGGGACCGGGATGGTTCGACCAGAGGAAGCTCGAGGAGATCGGGTTCGACTGCGCCGTCCCCCCGGCCGACCCGACGGCCGAGCTCTTCTACGAGAAGGCCCTCCCCAGGCGTCTGTACGCCGTTCTGGAATTCGACGGAGAGGCCTGGAAATCCTGGATCTCCCGGCGGGAGCAGGAGCTCCTGAACCCGGCGCCGGGCACCAGCGTGTCGCAGACGCTCGAGCAGCGCCAGAAGCAGCTGGAGTCGGAGCGCACGGGTCACTCGAGACTCTTCGTCGTGGACGTGGGGCTGGACCGCGTCGCGCTGCGGGGCCGTTACGCGGACCGATCCCGCTACATCGTCACCGGCGCGGTCGCCCGCCTGCAGCTCGGGAGGTCGTGGGACGAGAGCACGAAGACATGGAAGGGTGCGCGCCTGGAGGGGACCGTCTCGGAAATTCTCCCCTCGGAGATCCACGTTCCGCTCGACAGGAGAAGCGTGCTGGACGAGGTGAGGCAGGCGCAATTCAAGAACGAGAATCCGATCGGCTGGATCGACTACGGAGGGTACGCCGCCTACCTCCAGGGTCCGCCGCGCTACCGGGTCACCCTGAGCTACGGCCGCCGTCTCGAGCCCTGGATCGAAGACGTCCAGGCGCTCGCGACTCCCCCTGCCCCGGGCGGCTGAGCGCGCCGGGTCTCTAGCGCACCTCGTTCCTGCGGATCCAGCCGGGCCACTGGATGAAGCCCTCGTCCGAGAAAACGATGTCGCAGTCGTAGCCCTGCGTCGGCCCCACCTTGCCCAGCTCGTCGTACTTTCCATCGCTGGCGTAGGAGACCAGGATGTACCCCTTCCCTTCGCGATCGCTGTGGTACTGGAACGCGTGTCCCCAGGCGTCCTTCGTCTTCAGATTATCCAGGCTCCCGGCCGGGAGTTTCTTGGCCAGGCAGGTATCGAGCGCGGCGAAGTCGAAGCACACGGGGAAGCGCGGCCCCTGCTCCTGGGCCTGCTTCTTCGCGAAGCCGTCGAGGAGAGCACCGACAGCCTTGAGGTCGCGCATCGTGCGGGTCTGGTTTCCGTAGGCGAACGGCTCGCCCATGCCGAGCGCGTCGGCCTGCTGCTGGGTCAGCGACTCCCCCATCACGCCGGTCAGCATCAGCATCCGGATGAACGTCTTCGCGGTGGGGTCCGCGGCGATCTTGCTCGCCACGATCGCCTTGCCACGGTCCTGCAGGATGATCTTCGCCACCAGGTCGCCGGCGGCCGACTCGTCCTTCAGGATCCGATCGATGACGGCGGCCCGGTATTCGGGCGGCCCGACCAGGCGGTCGATCACCTCGGCGCGCGCGGCCGGATTGGCGGCGAGCGCTTCGATGACTTCCTTGCGGCGGGCAGGGTCCGCCGCCAGGTTCGCCGGTTTGCTGAAGCAGGCGGGCAGGAGAACGCTCAGCCCGACGAGGACTCCCAGGACTGCGGCTTGATTGCGGCTCATCATCTCCCTCCGGACGCTCCGAACCGGGATCAAATCTATGCCTCCATCATCGGAGATCAAGTCGGGGGAGGCCGTCGGCCGCCGCCCCCCCCTTCCCGGCCGCGGTCCGCCATGTGGACCGCGCTGCGGTCCGGACTCCGCCTTCGTCTGCTGCTCCGATGCACCGCTGCCGGATCGCCTGGAGCGGACGGCGGGGTTATCAGACAGTACAGTTCCGTCATTAGTTAGTAGGGCCGGTCCGGTCCCGATCACTGAATCGCCCCCTGAGGCCTCCTTGCACCGGCCGCCTGAGGGGCCGGGGGCGGATCGGCCCAAAAAGAACTCGAAATGGGGTCCCATGCTCCCGGCTCACCGCTTTTCCCGCTTGGCACACGGCAGATACAGTTCCCTTCCAGTCAAACTCCGCGTTTTCCGGAGCTGGGACCCGTTCCATTCCCGTGCGAGGTGACTCATGCTCGCAGCGCCAGAGTTCTCATCGCTCGTCGTGTCCCGCCCCGGCTCCCGCGCCGTCCTCTTCGCGAGGGGGCGAGGCCTGGTCGTGGCGGTCGCGTTCTACGGCTTCGGCCTGACGGCCCTCCTCCTCGCCCCGCTGCTGGTCATGGAGGTGATGGATCCGCCCAAGGCGAGCGTCGACCTGCGCGTCGTCTTCAAACCTCCCGGCGGCCACCACAAGATTCCGGCCGGGAACATTCGTCAAGGGACAGGCGGCGCCGGCAGCGAAGCGCGCCCCGGTGCGGCGACGAAGGCCAGCGCAAAGAAGGCCGCGCCCAGGCCGGCGGAAAGCCTGCTTCCCCCTCCCGAGCCGGAGAAGGCGGCAGTCGACGAACCGACGAACGGTTCGACGGGACCGGCTGGAGTGCCGGGCGATCCCGACGGCCACGGAGACAAGCCGAACGGTGGCCCGGGCGGTTCCTGTCTGGATTGTCCCGACGAGGGACCGTTTGGCCCCGGCGGCGGGCATGACGGACCCTACGTGCAGGGTACTCTGGGGCTGATCCCCCCGACACTCGTTCCCGGCAGCCGCGCCCTGCCGAAGTATCCCGACCTGGCGCGCAGGGCGGGGCTGCAGGGGACGGTCATCCTCCTCGCCGTCATCGAGAAGAACGGCACGGTGGGCGAGATCGAAGTCGTCAAGAGCCCCGACCAGCGCTGGGGCTTCGACCTGGCCGCGATCGACGCGGTGAAGCAGTGGCGCTACCAGCCGGCTCTCATGAACGGCGGTCCGGTTGCCGCCTACATCCAGGTGATGGTCGAGTTCACCCTGGCCCGCTGAAGGCCCCTTCTACCCTCCGCCTGAAATCCGACACGGTGCGTCGGTTCGTGTCGCTCGCAAACCTTTGCCGCAGGCGCTCTTGCCCGGATCTCATTTGTGCAACTCCCTTGACGGACCCGGGGCCGCGCACGAAATTCATCGGGTACGGCGCAGCGCGCGCAACCGGACGGGACACGGCGCCTGTCCTCAATTCGTGGTGGGAGGAAAGCATGCGATCCGGAATATTGAGAGGCACGCTGTTGACCCTGACCGTCCTGGCCTTCGGCGCCGCCATCGCGACCGCCGAGCAGCCCGACCAGAAGGGGCATCAGAACCGCGGGACGGCCGCCGCCAAGGCCGTCGCCCCTGGCCAGGTGAAGAAGTTCCACGTGACGGCGTACGATGGCAAGATCGCTCCCAGCACGCTGCGCGTGCAGCGGGGAGACAAGGTGCAGATCACGTTCGTGAGCAAGGACAGCACCTACTCCATCAAGTTCCCCGACTTCGAGATCAGCGACAAGGTCTCCCCGGAGAAGCCGGCGGTCGTCGTCCTGACGCCGACGACGGCCGGGACCTTCGAGTTCCGCTGCTCCAAGTCGGTGAGCTTCAAGCGCTGGAGCAAGAACGGCACGCTCGTGGTGAACTAGCCCGGCTGACGCCTGGGCTCCCCCGGCAACCACTCCGGGGGGAAGTGGACGGCGGCCCGTCGGGCCGCCGTTCTTTTTTGCTAGACTCCCGCGCGTGCGATCGAGCGACGAGACGTGGATGGACGCGGCGATCCGCCTGGCGCGCGCCGCGGGACGCAGGGGGGAGGTGCCGGTCGGGGCCGTGGTGGTCTCCGGAGGCCGCATCGTCGGCCGCGGCGCCAACCGGACCATCGGCGCGCACGACCCCACGGCGCACGCCGAGGTCGTCGCGCTCCGGCGCGCGGCCCGCGCCGCCCACAACTACCGGCTCACCGGCGCCACGCTGTACGTCACGCTCGAGCCCTGCCTGATGTGCCTCGGGGCGATGGTGCACGCGCGCGTCGGGCGGCTGGTGTTCGGGGCCCGCGACCCAAAAGTGGGAGGGACGTCGCTGCTGAGGCGGGCGCGGCGCGGGCTCAACCACCGCTTCGAGCTGCGCGGTGGTGTGCGCGCCGAGGCGGCCTCCGGGCTCCTGCGCGAGTTCTTCCGCCGCCGGCGCTCCGGCTAGGGAACGGACCGGACAGCGACTCCGACCCCCGCACCCCCAGCCTCCACGGCTTGCCGGCCCACCTCCCCGCGTAGTCCACGCCGATGCGCGGTCCCCGCACGACCTCCGCGTCCCGAATCTCGACTCCCGGCTCGATGTGGAGAGGTCCGGAGCCGCAGAGGTCCGCGCGATTCAGGGACAGGTCGATGCGCAGCGCGCGCGTCAGACGCCCCGGCCCGGCGGCCAGCAGGCGCGGGGCGGCGCGGCCGGGATCCATGGCGTCGACCCCTTCGACCGGCTCGAGCGCCCGGATGAGCACCGCCGCGGGATATCCGACCGGCCCGGTCACGACGTTCAGGCAGCGGTGCATGCCGTACACGAGATAGACGTACGCATGCCCCGCTTCGCCAAACATCACCTCCGTGCGCGGCGTCCGCCCCTTGGCGGCGTGGCACGCCAGGTCGCGCGGGCCGTCGTACGCCTCGACCTCGACGATGCGCCCCGCGAGCCGCGACGGCGCGCCGTGCCGATCCATGATCGTCCGCACGACGATCGTCCCGAGGAGATCGCGCGCGACCTCGTGGACCGGCCGGGCGTAGAAAGAGCGGGGCAGCGGCGCGAACGATGCGGGCGCGTCAGGCGCGCAGGCGCGGATCATGGTCGTCACGCCGCAGTTTACCGCAGACACTATTTCAGGCCGCGCCGCCGGGATCCTCCGCTAAGATTCGTGCTGCGGCGGAGCCTCCCTCCGCGCGACGGTCCGGGAGAGAGATGGCCATGACGTCGGGCGGCCCCCCCCTCGCAGCGCACGACGGCGAGCGCGTCGCTTACGCCAGGTACGTCCTCGCCCTCCTCACCTGCCTCAACCTCCTGGACTACCTCGATCGCTACATCATCGCCTCGGTCCAGACCCTGATCCGGAAGGACTTCCCGATCACCGACGCCGAGTACGGCCTCTTCGGCACCCTCTTCTTCCTGGTCTACCTGACGACGGCCCCGGTGTTCGGTCATCTCGGCGACCGTTACCCGCGCCGCCGGATCCTGGCGCTGGGCGCCGCGCTCTGGAGTCTCGCGACCGCCTGCTCCGCGTTCGCGCGCTCCTACGGCGTCCTTCTGCTGTCGCGCGGACTGGTCGGCATCGGCGAGGCCTCGTTCGGGACGCTGTCGCCGCCTTTTCTTGCCGACTTCTTCCCGGCACGCAAACGCGGCCGGGTGATGGCGACGTTCTTCCTGACCATCCCGGCGGGGGCGGCCCTCGCGTACCTCCTCGTGCCTCTCCTTGGCGCGGAGCGGGGCTGGAGGTTCTTCTTTCTCCTGGCGGGAATCCCCGGCCTCCTTCTGGCGGTCCCGATCCTGTTCCTGAGAGAGCCGGTCCGCGGGGCGATGGACGGGCCCGGCGCGCATGCACCCTCCGCGGACACTGCCGAGGCGGCAGCGGCCTTCTCCTACAGGGAGCGCATCGCACGGGTCGTGTCGACCTACCGGCGGCTGATCCGCGCGCGCTCCTATCTGTTCACGAACCTCGGCTACGCGGCGCTCACCTTCGCCATCGGTGGCATGGCGTTCTGGATGCCGCGCTACCTCGAGACGATCAAGGGGATCTCCCTCGAGGAGTCGAACCGCCTCACGGGCGGGATCGTCGCCGCGGCCGGGCTGCTCGGGACGCTGGTGGGGGGGTTTGCGGGGGATCTGCTGATGCGCCGGACGCGGCGCGCCTACATGCTGTTCTCGGGCCTCGGGGTCCTGATCGCCATTCCGTTCGCCTGGATCGCCATCGCCTCCCCCGATCGCCGGACCTTCTCGATCTGTTTCGCGGTCGCGATCTTCTTCCTGTTCCTGAACACGGGCCCCCTCAACGCCGTCATCATCAGCGTCAGCCCGGTGCGCCTGCGCTCGATGGCGGTGGCCGCGAACATCGTCATCATCCACATCCTGGGGGACGCCCCGTCCCCCTTTCTCATCGGCTGGGTGTCGGATCGATCGAGCCTGCAGCACGGCATCCTGCTCGCCGTCGCCGCGATGCTCGTCTCCGGCGTCCTGCTCCTCGCGGGCTCGCGCTATCTGCCGGACGACCTCGATCGGGCCGCGGCCGCCTGAAACCGCCGGCCTTTCCGCCGCGTGCCATCTGCCTGCGCACCGGGCGCCTGGCGTTCGGTTCGCGCCCGATGGTAGAGTTACCGGCGGAGAGGTACCGAAGTGGTCGCAACGGGCCCGCCTCGAAAGCGGGTTGGGGCCTAATCAGCCCCACGTGGGTTCGAATCCCACCCTCTCCGCCATTCACCCTGTCGGCGGGCCGTTCTGCAACAGCCTGGTCATGAGCAAACCGTCCCCGAAACCTGAACTGCGCGTCGTCTCCGACCTCGAAGAGCTGGAGCGGGCCGGAGCCGGCGAATTCGCTCGCCTGGCGCGGGGCGCGGGTCCGAAGCGACCGTTCACCGTCGCGCTCTCCGGCGGCGCCACGCCGCGGGGGGCGTACACGCGCGTCACGCAGGCCCCGTACCGCGACCTGGTTCCCTGGCCGGCGCTCCAGTTCTTCTGGGGGGACGAGCGTCACGTCCCGCCGGACCATCCCGACAGCAACTACCGGATGGCGCTGGAAACTCTGCTGTCGAAGGTGCCGGTGCCGCCCGGGAACGTGCACCGGATCCCGGCGGAGAGCCCGGACGCCGCGGCCGCGGCGAGCGCGTACGAGTCGACGCTGAAGTCGTATTTCGGGCTGAAGGAGGGACAGGCTCCGCGCTTCGACCTGATCCTCCTGGGTCTCGGGGCCGACGGCCACGTGGCGTCCCTCTTTCCGGGGAGCGAGGCGCTGCGTGAACCCAGGCGTCTCGTCACGGCCCCCTGGGTCGAGCCGATGCGGGCCCGCCGGATCACGCTCACTCCTCCCGTCATCCGGAATGCCGCGAGCGTCATGGTCCTGGTCAGCGGCGACGCCAAGGCGGAGGCGCTGCGGCGCGCGCTCGCCCCCGAGGGCAGCCTGGACGAGTGCCCGGCGCGGCTTCTCCAGGAGGCGCGCGGCCGCGTCGTCGTCATCGCCGATCGCGGAGCGGCGCATCTCGTCCGATGAGGCCAGCAGCGCCGCTTTTGCCCGGCAGGGCGGATGTGATAGTGTGCCTCGCCGATGCGACGCCCCAATACGGAATGGCGGCCGCCCCGTGCCACGCGCGAGGGGCATCGGGGGGCACGTCGATGACGGTCGAGCGTGTCCAGTCACGGTTCCCGGGCGGTATTCCGGCCGGAGCGCAGGGGCCCGACCTCGAGTTCTACCGCATCGCCGATCGCTACCTCGATGATTCGCTGCACGCCTATCCGACGCAGGCGACCCTCGCCGGCTACCACAAGTACGACTCGCTCCTGGAAGATCTGACGACCGCGGGGATCGGGGAGAAGCTGCGCCTGGCGACGAACTACCTGGCGGAGCTCCGGGCCGTCGCCCCGGAGCGTCTGTCCACGAGCGCCCGCATCGACTATCACCTGGTCCGCACCGACATCGAGGCGTCGATCTTCGCCCTCGAGGAGATCCGCCCGTATGAGCGCGATCCACAGAACTACATCGACCTGCTGGGCAACACCACGCTCTTCCTGACCCTGCAGGAGGCGGACTCCCCGCTGTGGCCGGAACGCCTCGAAGCCCTTCTCAAACGCATGGAGGCGATCCCGTCCCTCCTGCGGGCGGCGCAGGCGAACCTCAAGAACCCGGCGCGCGTCGTGACCGATCTGACGATCCACACCAGCGGCGGAAGCGTCGGCTTCTTCGAGACGGTCGCTCCCCCTCTGTTCGCGAAGGCCCCGAAGATCCGCCGGCATCTCGAGACGGAAACCGGAAAGGTCATCGCGGCGCTGAAGGAGTTCAAGGTCTGGCTCGAGAACGACCTCCTGCCGCGGTCGCTCGGAGACTGGAGGCTCGGCACGGACCTGTGGACGAAAAAGCTGCGGCACACGCTGCAGTCGTCCCTGACGCCCGAGGAGATCCTGCGACGGGCGCAGGCACAGCTCGAGACCGACAGGACGCACATGCTCGAGGTCGCCGCTCCCCTGCACGACCGCCTCCACCCGGGCCACCGTCACGCCGAGAAGGGGGACGCGCTGGTCAACACCATCGTCCGCGAGGTGCTCGACGAGGTGACCAAGCGGCACTCGACCCCGGACACGCTGTTCCGCGACACACGGCGCGCCGTCGACCGGATCAAGGCGTTCATCCGCGAGCGCGACCTCATCGGCCTCCCCCCGGACGACGACAACTTCGTGGTCGAGCCGACCCCCGGCTTCATGGACGGCGTCGCGGTGGCGTTCTTCAATCCGCCGCCGGTGCTCGAGCCCGACCTGAAAAAGTCGTTCTGGATCTCCTCCGTGCCCCGCGGCGAAACCGAATCCTTCCTGCGCGAGTACAACGACTACGCCCTGCAGGGGCTCACCATCCACGAGGCCTTCCCCGGCCACTACGTGCAGTACTGGCACGCCCTGCGCTCACCCATCGCCACGATCTACAAGAAGCTCTTCTCCTCCGGGACCTTCGCCGAAGGTTGGGCGGTCCTGGCCGAGAGGCTGATGTTCGAGAACGGTTACGCCTCGGACGAGCCGGAGAATCTCCTGGTCCATCTCAAGCAGACCCTGCGCGTGCCCCTCAACGCCATCCTCGACGCTCGCCTTCACACGACCGCGATGTCCGACGAGGCGGCGGATCGCTTCGCCATGGACCTGCTGCGCGGACCCGGGTTCCAGGAGGAGGCGGAGGCGCGGGGCAAGCTGCGCCGGGCCAAGGTGTCGTCCACGCAGCTCTCCACGTATTTCGTCGGCTACCTGGAGATGTCCGACCTGCTGCGCGAGGCGCGGAGGCGGGAGGGGGACCGGTTCCGCCTGCGCGCGTTCAACGAGCGCCTGCTGTCCTTCGGGACGATTCCGCCGCGCGACGCTCGGGCGCTCCTCGACCAGCCCTCGCATCCCGGTTAGGCGTCGTGCGGTACTTTCGTCTCCCTCCCGTCACCTCACGTCCACGAGAGCGACACGGAGAACTCCGATAGTGGCGGACATCGAGTCGGATCTCTCGCGGGGTCCGGCGCATCCGTCGCGGCGGCCTGCGACCAACGCCTTCCACACGGCCGCCCTTCCTCCCGGAAACAAATGGCGGGGACCCAACCTCCCCGCCTTTTTCTTGTCTCCACTGCGGTGCGAATCTCCGACTCCGGACGATCCGTCCTATCATGGTCCCGTGAGGTTTCGATGCTTTAAGGAGGTGAACCGATGCGCGCAGCGGTGATGACCGAAATCAGGAAACCGTGGACGATCAAGACGCTGCCCGACCCGAAGCCGCAGCCCGGGCAGGTGCTCGTGAGGATCAAGGCCAGCGGCATGTGCGGCACCGACCTGCACGTGCAGCACGGTGTCATGGCCGTTCCCCTCCCGATGGTCCTGGGACACGAGCCGGTCGGGACGATCGAGGAGGTCGGGGCGGGAGTCGCCGGCCTGCGCAGGGGGGACCGGGTCGGAGTGTCGTGGGCCCAGAGGGGGTGCGGGCGCTGCCACTTCTGCCAGGAGGATCGCGTGTCCTACTGCGCCGAGTACCAGTCGTGGGTCCAGATGGGCGGCGGCAACTCCGAGCTGATGCTGGCCTGGGCGACGGGCTGCACGCTCGTGCCGTCCGGCCTGAGCGACGAGGAGGCGGCGCCGATCTTCTGCGCCGGCTTCACGGTGATGAGCGGTCTGCGCAACGCTGCGCCGCGACCCGGCGACACGGTCGCGGTCCTCGGCGTCGGCGGGCTCGGCCACCTGGCTGTGCAATACGCCCGGGCGCTCGGGCTTCAGGTCATCGCGATCACCGGCAGCGCCGACAAGAAGGAGGAAGCCCGGAAGCTGGGCGCCGACGAGGTCATCGTAGCGTCCAAGAACGCGGGCCAGGCCCTGCTCGACGCCGGCGGGGCGGACGTGATCCTCGGCACCACCAACTCGGCGGCGCAGGCGACGCAGGCGCTGCGCGGCCTGCGGCCCGAAGGACGAATGGTCAACATGGGGCTCGTCGATGGACCGATCCAGGTGGATCCGCTTCACTTCCTGTCGCAGCAGGTCCGGCTGGTCGGCAGCAAGCAGAACCTGAGGCGCGACCTGGTCGAGGCGCTCGACCTCGCCGCCGCGGGGAAGGTGAAGCCGCGGCTCGAGGTCTATCCGCTCGATCGCATCAACGAGGCGCGCGAGCGTCTCGAGGCCGGCAAGGTCCGCTACCGGGCAGTCATCAAGCTCTGAGCCGGCCGCCGAGCGGCCCGAATCCCTCGGCTCGAAAGGCGGACTCCCTGCGCATCGCGGAGCTGTGGCGTTACCCGGTGAAGTCGATGGCGGGCGAGCCGCTCCAGCGCGCCGAGGTGCGCCGCGACGGCCTCGCCGGGGACCGCGTCGTGCACGTGCAGGACGCGCGCGGTCAGGTGATCACGGCGCGGACCCGTCCTCGCCTGCTCGGCCACCGCAGCATCCTCGGGCCGGATGGCGAGCCGCTCGTGGACGGACGTCCGTGGAGCTCCGCGGACGTGGCGCGCGACGTCGTCGCGGCGGCGGGCGCGGACGCCCGGCTGGTGCGCTACGACGGTGAGGAGCGCTTCGACGTCCTTCCCCTGCTGGTCGCGACCGACGGCGCCATCGAGGCGTTCGGATTCGACCGGCGGCGCCTGCGGCCGAACCTCCTGATCGAAGGGGTGCCGGGGCTCGCCGAGCGCGGCTGGGAGGGACGCACCCTGCGCGCCGGCACGGCCCTGATCGGACTGCACAGCCTGCGGGCCCGCTGTGTCATGACCACGTTCGATCCCGACACGCTGGAACAGGATGTCTCGGTGCTGAAGCGTATCCACCGCGAGTTCGACGGCCGGCTGGCCCTCAACGCCCTGGTGATCCGGGAGGGAGCCGTCTCCGTGGGGGACGAGGTGGAGCTTCTCGAAGCGGACCGCCAGGCTCGCGGACACGAGGCCGATCGATGACGCAACCGATCCACATCCCTGCGGGCGCGCGAGTGCGGCTGCGGGACTTCGACCCGGGCGATACCTCCCGGTGCGGCGACAAGGAGGAGGCGCAGGAGTCGGTCGCGAAACACGTCCGCCGCATGGTCGATCTGCAGCGGGTCCTGTTCGCCGAGGGGAAGCACGCTCTCCTGGTCGTCCTCCAGGCGATGGACGGAGGGGGCAAGGACGGCACGATCCGCCACGTCCTGTCGGGGCTGAACCCTCAGGGCTGCCGCGTGACCGGGTTCAAGGCCCCGACCTCCGAGGAGCTGTCGCACGATTTCCTCTGGCGCGTGCACAGAGAGGTCCCGCCGCTCGGCATGATCGGTGTCTTCAACCGGTCCCACTACGAGGACGTGCTGGCGGCGCGCGTCAGGAAGCTCGTGCCGCCGGCCGTGTGGCGCGACCGGTACGCGCACATCAACGCCTTCGAGAAGCTCCTGGCCGACAGCGGCGTGACCATCCTGAAGTTCTTCCTGCACATCTCGAAGCAGGAGCAGAAGGAACGTCTCGAGAAGCGTCTCGAGGATCCGCGCCGCGCCTGGAAGTTCGACCCGGTCGACTGGGAGAACCGGAAGCTCTGGAAGGACTACGTGGCCGCCTACGAGGAGGCGATGAGGCGCTGCAATACCTCGTGGGCGGCGTGGCACATCATCCCGGCCAACAAGAAGTGGTATCGGGACCTGCTGGTGTCCGAGCGCATCGTGCGGGCTCTCGAGGACATGCGCTTGAAATACCCCGCGCCCCGCGCCGAGGCGGGCAAGCGATGAATCCGACACGGCGCAGAAGGACCGGGAGCCGGTTCGCCGTCGTCGCTCTGGTCGCGGCCAACCTGGTCGTGGCGGTCGCCGCTTTCCACGGCCGCTGGGGATGGGCCGACGTGGTCCGCGTGTACTGGATCGAGACGATGATCATCGGCGTCGTCAACGTCCTGAAGATGTTCGTCTGGGCGCTGTTCCGGAAACCCTTGAACACTCTTACCGATCTGCGCGAGGCCGGCACGCGCCTGGCGCTGGTGATGGTCCTGGTCCCCTATTATTTGGCGGCATTCTTTTTTCTCGTCCTGGCCCTGGGTTTTGGAATCCACGGTGACGGGAAGGAGATCCCACGACTCATGCTGATCTTCGCGCTGAGCCATGGCGTGTCGTTCGTGTGGAACTACCTGGGCCACGCGGAGTTCCGGAGCGTGAGCTTTGTCGCCCTGCTGGTGCAGCCCTACGCGCGCCTGGCGCTGATGGCGGCGGTGTTCGCTCTGGGGTTTCTGCTCACGCGCCTCGTGCCGGGCGCCGGCCGCTCGACGGCCTTCTCGGTGTCGGTCGTCGTCTGCAAGCTGGCGGTCGACTTGGTCAGCCACATGTGGGAGCACGCCCGGGCACACATGTCCGAGGCCGACCTGCCACTCCCGCCGTCTCAAGCGCCTCCTCCTCCCGTCGTTGCCACGCGGGCCGATGCCTGATCTCGACCGGCCGCTCCGGCGCGCCGAGGAGCGCGGCGGCGCCGTCAGCCGCGGGTCTTCGCGAGACGCTCCACCTGCTCGAGGTAACGGGCCACGTCGTCGCGCGGCTTGATCTCCTGCGCCCTCTTCAAGAGGGGGACGGCGTCGCGATATTTCGACTGTCGGACGAGGATCTGCGCCCGCCGCACCTTCGCCTCGGCCTCGAACGCCTCCAGGCTCTCGGCCCGCTCGTAGTAGAACTGGGCCTGCTCGAGATCGTCGGCGCGGACGTAGTGCTGGCCCAGGAGCAGCAGGGCCTCCCCGTCGAGCGGATCGAGAGCGACGATCTCCTGCAGCACACCCAACGCCTCCCCGTCCATCCCCTCGGCGGACGCCAGTCTTGCCTTCTGACGCAGGAGGTCCTTGCGCGCCGCGGCGTCCAGCCGATCGCCGTAGATGCTCGTGGTGCGATCGAGGAGCGCGCGCGCCTGGGCGTTCGCCCCTCTCTGCGAAAGGATCGCGATCCAGCGCAGCGGGCGGCCCGGATCCTGCTGCGGGTCGGCATCCAGGGCGGCGCTGTACGCCGAGGCGGCGAGGTCCCAGAGTCCTTCGTTCACGTAGATGTCGCCGAGGGTCGAAAGGCTGCCGACGGTCCCCTTCCCCATCCGGCGCAGGATCTCGTAGTTCTCGGCCGCCTTGAGCGGCTGCCCTAGACCGACGTAGGCCCCCGCCTGGAGAAGCCACAGGTCGGTCCGTCCCGGATCGCGCTCCAGGAGCTCGCCGCACAGCGCCGCCGCTTCTCCGTGCTTCTGCTGCTTCAGCAGCGTCTGGGCGAGGCCGACCTTCCAGTCGAGGAGGTCCGGCTGCAGGAGGACGGCGCTGCGGTAGGCGGATTCGGCCGACAGGGACTGACCCATCGCCGCGTAGGCGTACCCGAGAAGCCCGTAGGTCAGCCCCTCCCCGCCCCCCAGCTCGATGACGCGCGACAGGGAGCGCGCGGCGTCCTCGTACTGGCCGAGGCGGACCTGGATGAGGCCGAGATTGCGCAGGGCCCGGCGGAAGTTCGGGAACTTCGAGACAGCGACGCGGTAATGCGCCTCCGCGTCCTCGGGCCGGTCCTTCTGGAAGGCCAGGTTCCCCAGGGTGAAATCGAACACGGCGCTGGCGTTCGGCTTGGCGAGCCCCTGCAGCTTTCGGGCGGCGGCATCGGGGTCGGTGTCCATGAGCGGCAGGAGCTTCTGCATCTGCTGCAGCTCGATCTGCGTCAGCTTCGGCTCGAGCTCCGACTGCACGCCATACGATCCGAGGAACGCCTTCTGGAAGGCGGGATCCTTCCAGAGATCGGGGGACGGGTCGTCCGAGGCCCGCGCCGGCCCCGGCCACAGGGCCAGAGCGGCGAGCGCCAGAACGGCGCGCAGAACGCGGCGGGACGTGGTGTCGCTGTTCGGCATCGTCAATCAACCCGCACGGAAGGTGATCGGCACGCGCATCTTGAACTGCACTTTGTGTCCCTGGCGCGTGCCGGGCTCGAAGCGCCAGCGACGGACCGCCTCCAGGGCCGGTCTCTCGAAGCCCGGATCGGTCGATTTCTCGACGGTCGGGTTGACCACGCGCCCCTCGGTGTCCACCAGGAAGACCAGGGTCACCGTCCCCTCGACCCGGCGCCTCCTGAGTTCGGCGGGATACATCGGGGCGTTCTGGGCGACGGCCTGCGGGCGCTGATCGAGGTCGGCGACTGCGGCGATCTCCTCGAGGCTCGGACCTCCCGGCCCCCCCGCCGCCCCGATCCGGCCGCCGGACGCAAGACTGAACCCCTGGCCGAACGACATCCCCCCCTCGCCGGGATTGAGGGCCCCTTCGAGGTCGTTCAGGCTCAGGGCATCGAGCGCGGGGCCGGCGGCCTCCGCATCGAGATTGGCCAGATTCCGGGTGTCCGGCATCGGCTCGGCCGTAACGGAGATCTCCGGAGGCCGGTCCTCGTCCTGGCGCTCGTCGGTCTTCACCTTCTCCTCGTCCTTCTTGTCGGCCTTGTCCGTCTTGTCCGGATCGGCCTCGTCGATCAGCGCCACGTCCTTCCGCACCTCCGCCCCTTCGGGCCTGCGGGGCAGGACGAGCCCGCCGAACAGGAGGATTCCCGCGTGCAGCAGGAGCGCACCGACGACGGCCGCGATCTGGAAGCGGCTCATTTCTTCTGCGTGGAGATGCCGACCTTCTGGATGCCGATCTTGCGGGCCTCGTCGAGCACCGCCACCACCACCTTGAAATTGGCGTCGGCGGCCCCGCTCACGACGACCTTGGGGTCCTTGCTCGAGGCCTTGAAGGTCTGCAGCTTGAACGGGAGCTGGGCCAGCGTGATCTTCTCCTTGTTGAAGAAGACCTGGGCGTCCTCGGTCACCGTCAGGGTCACGGAATCGTCGCGCGACGGCTGTTTCTCCGCGGTGCTGGCCGAGGGCAGGGCGACCTGCATGCCGGTGTTCCGCGTCATCGACAGCGACACCATGATGAACGTGGCCAGCAGAAAGAACATCACGTCGATGAGCGGGATGATCTCGATGCGCGCCTTGCGGCGGCGCGGGGCGCGAACGGTCGTCATGCGTCACCTCGGGCCCGGGCCAGCGTCTCGGCGCTGGTTCGCCAGCCGGGCGGAATGCCGTCGGCCAGGTCGGGGGCGGCGGCTCGCGACATCCTGGCGCCGCGCAGCCTCATCTCGGCGTCCAGGATCGGCTTCATGAGCAGCTCCAGGTGGGTGGCCGCGTCCCCCAGCTCGTTCCGGGCCTCCTCGCTGCGCGTGTGCAGATAGTTCATCGGGATGAGCGTGGTGATGGCGATCCCGAGACCGAAGGCGGTGGCGATGAGGGCCTCGGCGATGCCGCCCGTGATCTGGGCCGGCGCTCCCAGCTCTCCGCCCCCCAGCATGCCGAACGAGTTCATGATGCCGGTGACCGTCCCCAGAAGCCCCAGCATCGGGGCCATCGTGACGATCGTGTCGAGGATCGGAATGGCGCGCTCGAACCGGACCGTCTCCTGGTTGGTCGCGCGCATCAGGGCGTCGGAGAACGACTTCTGCCGGTGCGCCAGGGCATAGGTGAGAGAGCGCGCGACGTAATCGCGCGACCCCTCTCCCGCGCGCAGGGCCCCGTCCGCGTCTCCCGACTCCAGGCGGGACATGATCTCGGCCACGGTGTCCGGGTCCCGGCGCCGTCTCTCGCGCGCCAGGAAGAACAGGCGCTCCAGGATCACCGACATCGCCAGGATCGAGACGCACAGGAGCGGCCACATGATCGGCCCCCCCTTCTTGAAGTAGCCTACGAGGCTGCCGCGGTTGATCAGCTCCTGAAGCGCGCCGCCGCGCGAGGCGTCGAACGGGAAGAGCCCCTTGCCGGCCGCCGCCACCTGCGCGACCTCCGCGTTCCCGGCTTCGTCCAGGGGCCGCACCGCCACCGAATCCGATCCGGCCTGCGGCAGGGCGATCCCCGCCACGCCGTCGGCGGCGGCGAACAATGACACCGGGCCGATGAGGGCGAACGTCCCCGGTCTCACCGTCCCGCCCGGATCGACCGCCTGCCCCGGGAAGAGTGTTCCTCCGAGGAGGTCGTTCAGCCGGGCGACCGATGCATTCAAGAGCCCGACCTGCCGGGCGCAACGCTCGCGCGGAGTCAGGTCCCGCTCCTGCGGCGCCTGCCGGGCGGCCTCGAGGTCCGCCGCGACTCTCGGCCGCTCCCCCACGTGCAGGACCGTGTCGAACCCGCGCGCGTACTCGTCAAGAAGATTGCCGACGTACGCCGCCTCCTCCTGCCGCAGCTTGATCGCCTGCCCGAGATTTTCGTATTCCAGGCGCGCCCCGTCCTGGCGGCGGGAGACCTCGTCGTACGTCCGTTTTTCGTCCGCCAGGCGCCCCTCCGCCTCCGCCAGCTCCTTCGTGAGCGGCACGGTCTCGGACCGGATGGACTCGCGCAGATCGGCGAGCGCCTTGACGCTGCGATCGAGATCCTGCCGCGCCGCCCGCGCGGCGTCCCCCAGCGGGGCGGCCGGCGAGTCCTGGGCCTGTGCCGGCGTGAACAGCGCCGCGATCAGGAGTGCTGTGCCCGGAGCGAAGAACGCGCGTGGGGTCATTGGATGCTCACCGGAAGAGAGACGAGCTTTGGTTTGGATTTCGCCTGGAGGATCTCGACCACCTGCGCGACGTCCGGCGCGATACGATGATCGATCTCCCACGTCCAGCCGTCCGGTCCCGGCCGGCCGACCCCCGCCTCCCCCTTCGCGCTGACGAAGTAGGCCTGCCTCGTTTTCTCGTCCAGAGAGCGAGTGTCGGCGGAAGACGAGCCGGATGTCTATGAGACCTTGGTCCTATGCGCAAAGTTGGGAGGGAAAGTGGCTAGCCTCGCTTTGACTTCCCCGCCGGTCAGGAGTAAAAAGTTGAGTCACCGCGATTCTGACTGTCCGCCGGGGCACGAGAGTTCGGCGTGTGGTTCGCTCGCGCGGGTCTTGAGCCCGCGCTCCCAGGCCGCGGGTGACGCGGCGCGACCGGCTATCCACCGGTCAGGAGGATTATCGTGGCGCCATCGAGTACCGGGAAAGCGCCCGGGACGACGTGAAGATGGGGAAAGTCACGTTCTTCCCCCAGAGCGTCAAGCTCAAACGCGGTGAGACGGTGTCGCGAGCGCACCGCGATCGCGTCAACAAGAAGGTGATGAAAGACCCGCGCCGGGTCGACCTCTGAACGTGGAATCCTCGCGACGGGGGACGACAGGGGTCAATTCCCTTCGAACAGAGATCTGGCTGGCCGCCGGAGTGAGAACACCCTTCGCAAAAGTGGACGGTGCGCTCGCCAAGCTCGACGCGATCGCCCTCTCCGTGCCCGTCGTGCGGGCCATGATTGACAGCCTGCGCGGACCTGAGCCGGAATTTGCCGTGTGGGGAGCCGTCATTCCGAATCTTGCCTGGAGCAATATCGCCCGCGAAGTCCTCATGGATGCGGGCGTCAGTCCGGAGATCTCGGCTTTCTCCACGATCATGGCGTGCGCGACCAGCATGATCGGAGCGATCCAGGCGGCGGGAATGATCGACGGCATCGACCGCCATCTCGCGCTCGTCGGCGGCGCGGAGAGCATGAGCCGCGTCCAGCTGGGCCTGGGCCAATCCCTCTCCGATTGGGTCCGGCAATTTCAGCACGCGCGGTCTCTCGGGCAGAAGGCCTCGCATCTGGCGGACCTGAGACTGGGCGATATCCGGCTCTATATTCCGTCCGTGACCAATCGCACGACCGGGAAGAGCATGGGCGAGCACACGGAGATCACCGCGAAGGAGTGGGACATACCGCGTGAAGAACAGGATCGGGTCGCGCTCGAGAGTCACCGGCATGCCGTGGCCGCGTGGGAGCGCGGCTTCTTCGACGATCTGGTCATCCCTGTCGGCGGCCTGCGCCGTGATTCAATCCCCCGTGCAGACACCTCGCTCGAAAAGCTGGCGCGCCTGACTCCGTCGTTCGACCGAACCACAGGCCGAGGCACGCTCACCGCGGGCAACTCCTCCCCCTTGACGGACGGCGCCGCCGGTCTCTGGGTTGCCTCGCCGGCCGGTCTGGAGAGGCTGCCTGCCGGCAGCCCCGCGGCCAGGTTGATCGACTGGGAGATCGCGTCGATCGATTTCCGCACCGAGGGACTGCTCATGGCGCCGGCCTTCGCAATCCCGCGTCTGCTGGCCCGCCACGGGCTGGGCTACGCCGACATCGATTTGTGGGAGATCCACGAAGCGTTCGCGGCCCAGGTCCTCTTCCACATCAAGGCGCTCGAGAGCGTGGACTTCGTGCGCGACAAGGCCGGTGTCGATGCCGACCTGGGCAAGTTCCCGCGCGAACGGGTGAATCCGAACGGCGGCAGTGTCGCGCTCGGCCACCCGTTCGGTGCGACGGGAGCGCGAATCCTGAGTCAGGCGGTGAAAGAGTTGTCCAACGTCCGACCGGGTCGCTACGGCATCGTCAGCATCTGCACGGATGGCGGCCAGGGTGGGGTCGTGCTTCTGGAATCCGCTGTGCGACCGGGCTGAAGCCCGGGAACGGCTCCCACAGGCGGATCTCCACCTCCCCCGCCGCTAGCGCCACGAGGATGATCCGTACGATCTCCGGCTCGCGTCGTCCGGCGGCGTCCGGCGAGGCCCGGGACTCGATCACCCTTTGTCTCCCGCGCCTCGGTCTAGAAGCGGTACCGCATGCGGGCCGCCAGCGTCCGCGGCGGGATGACGTGTGTTCCGCCGAAGACCGACTCGATGTTGTAGACCCCCTCCTTGTCGAAGGCGTTCAGCAGATCCACCTGAATACTGATCGGCGATCGGTCATGGTCCAGGTCGAAGCCGAGCGAAAAGTCGCAGATCGTCCGGGCCTTGATACGGTTCGGATCGAAGCGCGCACCGCTGTGGACGCTGACGAACGGCGCCGCGAAGGCGTTGTCGGGGTCGGCGGCCAGCGTGGCGGGATCGGCGTCGGTCACCAGACCAGAGTCGTAGCGGATGTTCGTCCCGACCCAGAAGCCGCTCTTGTGGAAGTCGTAGGTCCAGCCGGTCTGGATCTGCAGATTCTGGTCGTGATCGATCAGGAATTCGCCCGCCGTGAGATCGCCGATCGCCCCCTGGTCGAGGAAGAGACCCCCCACAGGCGGGGCCCCGTAGATCGCCCGTGTGTGTCCCGCCGACACGAACCCTCTGACCCCCGCCGTTTCCGCGAGATCGAGCCTGATGTTCCAGCCGTGGAAGCGGCCGTGCGAGAAGGCAAGCGGGAAGACGATCCCCGTGTTGAGGAACTGGTCCTGGTCCCCGGCGAAGTGCCCCTGGCGCTGCCAGAAGTCGACGTCGAGCCTGAGGCGCTTCCCGATCGCCTGCTGGAAGCCGGCGTCGTAGGCGTTCTGCCTCTCCGAGCGGACGGCGAGGACGCCGCCGCCAAGTGGCTGCGTAGCCTGGATGGCGGGCGGGACGAGCGCCGCCGCCTCCGCGGAGGAGCTGAACAGGATGTTCTCATACTCCGGCGTGTAGAGGACGCGGTTGTACGACGCGCGCAAGACAGTTCGCTCACCCGGCAGAGTCCAGGCGACGCCGAGGCGGGGCTCGAGCTGCGAGTCGGCGACCGGCAGGTTGTTGTGGTCGTAGCGCAGACCCAGGTTCGCCGTCACATGCTTGAGACGGATGTCGTCCTGGACGTAGCCCGCATAGTAGGTCCCGGTGCGCTTGCCGTGGAACTGGAACAGAGTGCCGCCGCGCGTCAAGTCGTACGGCGCGAGATTGGGGTTGAAGTCGGGCGACACCGGATCGTTGTCGTTCGGGTCTGTCAGTCCGAACTCGAAGGTCTCGTCGACCGGAATCCGCTTGAAGACCCCTCCAATCTTGAATTCGTGGACGCCGGCGATCCACGTCATCGACGGGTTGACGCCGTAGTTGTCGAGCGACCGGTCCGAGAGGGCCGTGACCGGGGTGTCGTTCGGCGACGGGTCGAGACGGAAGGACGAAAAACGACCGAAGACGTCCACGTCGAGGAAGCTCTTCGCCGAATGGATATGCTGCCAGCCGAAGTTGACGTTCTGGTCCTTGGTCGTCACCCGCTGATCCTGCCCGGCCGCCTCCTGCGTGAACGTGTTCGGCACGCCCCGTTTCGTCTGGCCGGCAAGCATCGTCCAGCGAAACTTGTTCTCGGCGCTCGGGGCCCAGTCAAGCCGGACGAATCCCCTCCCGGTGTCGCCGTCGTTGTTCAGGTTCGCCGGGTTGACCGGATCGAGGAAGCGGTCGGACTTCGATCCGTTGAACGAGGCGAACAATCCGAACGTGTCGGTTCCGTACGTGGTCGAGACGCCCCCCTCGTAGGTGCCGAAACGCGAGCCGCCCGCGAGAACGTCCCCCTTGAAGCCACCCGAGCCCAGGCCGGACTTGGTGGCGAGGTTGATTACGGCCCCGACCTTCTCGCCGAACTGCGCCGGGACGTTGCCGTAGATCACCTCGATCGCCTGGGCGATCCCCGGGTCGATGGAGTTCGAGAAGGTCAGGCCCGTCTGGTCCGAGATGGTCTGGCCGTCGACGACGTACTCGTTCTGGCTGTGCGCCCCCTGGAAATGAAAACGTCCGTTCTCGTCCTTGGCGAAACCGGGAGTCGAGGTGACGATCTGCTCCATGGCGCGCGAGGCAATCGGAGCGGGGGCCTTGGCGATGAACGACTTGTCGATGTCGACGTGGCTCGTGGACGTGTCGGTCTCGAGCTGAGCCTCCTTTTCCGCCGTGACCTTGACCGATTCGGTCAGGGTGGTCGTGAGCTCGACTTTGATTTCGAGGGGAATGGGCGAGCGGACCTCCAGCTGCTTGTAGACCGTCTGGAAGCTGGTTGCGTCGACGCGCAGCATGTAAGGATTGAACGGCACATTGAAGAACTGGAAGGACCCGTCCGCGCCTGTCTTCACCTGCGCGAGGAAACCGGTCACGGCATTGCGCAGCTCGACGACCGCGCCCTCCTTCCCCTGGTCGTCGGGCCCGACGGTCTTGCCGTGGATTGTTCCCACGTCGGCGGCGATGGAGAACGAAACAACAATTCCGATCATCATGATCCAAAGCACACAATGTCCCGCACACTTCCTGATGAGCGACACGAATAGCCTCCATGAATGAATCACGGTCAGGGGATCAATCAGGTGCCGGCGCGTGAGCATCCCGTGTGACCGGACGCCGGGGACGATCCCCGATCACGCCTTGAACGACGCGTGGATGGAGATCGACCCCCTGGCGCGCCGGGCGCGGATGCACGCGTCGCCGTCAGGGATCGAGCCCTGCCGCCCCGACATTGTCGGGGATTGTTCAGTTATGAGATCGAATCAGGCCGCGAAGTCGATGGAGGCGGGTGGAGCGCGCGAAGACCGGGTGGTGATGGAGGCGGGCCGGACGTGCAGCAACCGGCAGACGGGTACGACTCCGCTGGTTTCGACCGGCGCCGAGAGGATGACCGGCCCATCGGGGGCCGGAACCGGGACGTGGGACGCCAGACACGCGGGACACGAGGCGACCCGCAAGGACCCCGCCACCGACTGCTCCAGCGTGGCGTGCCGTGCCGAGAAACCCAGGATCCCGTGGTTGTGCACCGCGGTGACGACGGCGAAGACCGCCATCCACACCGCGAGAAGCGCTACCACGCCGCGACGGATAGAACGAGAGGTCCCGTCACGTGTCATGTTCAACCTCCTCGATTGCGGGGGAGTATACGTCGAGACCCCTGCATGGACAACAGGATAAACGGCAGGATTAGCAGCCGGTTTCAGGCGGTCAGGCGACGGACGAGCCGGAGGCGGCCGGGGGTGGCGGGGATGGTGCCGGCCGTACGCGCAACGTCGAGCGAGATGTCCCGGCCGAATACCTTGCGGAACAGGTTGGCCTTGGCCTCGGCCGCGTGGAGCTCGACTCCGAGGTCCTGCGCCGAGATGAGGGTGAGGCGGACACGGCCCCGTGTGACCCGGCAGCGAATTTCTCTGAGGCGCTGCGAATGGCGGCGGTCGAGGGCGTCCGCGACCCGCAGCAGAGCCGCGAGCCGACGCACCTGGCTGCGGTCGTCCCGCGCCAGGGCGGCCCAGGCGCGATGCCTCTTCTTCGGGCCCGAGCGGCGGTGAAAACGGGCCACGAGGGCGATGACCTCACGCTCCCTCGGCGTGAAGCCGTCGAGCTGGGCGTGGGCGATCAGCCTGTAGGTGTGCTTGTGGTGGCCCTTGAATCCGACCACGTATCCGATGTCGTGCAGGAGCGCGGCCGCCCCCAGGAGATCGCGTCCGTCCGGATCGAGCCCGAGCGGTCCGGCGACCTGGTCGAAGATCGACAGGGCGATCCGCTGCACCTGGGCGGCGTGCGGCTCCTCGAAGTGCAGCGAGCGCGCGAACGCCTCGGCCGCCGCCAGACGCCGCGGCCGCGAGGGCGGAGAGACCGTGTGGAAGCGCCGGGCGATCATGCGGTTCAGGAGGGCGTGGCGGATGCCGTGCGCGCTGACGCGCAGAGCGTTCACGCGCAGCCGGGCCATCAGCTCGTAGAGGATGGTGACGCCGGCGATGATGATGTCCGCCCTGTCGGGCGACAGTCCCGGCATCTCCCGCCGTTCGCTCAGGCTGCGACGCAGCAGAGCCTCATGCAGATGCAGGAGCTCGGCCTGCGTCATCTCGAAACCCTGGACCGGCCGCCCGGCCAGGCCCTGCCGGGCCATCGTCATCTGCGCAACGGAGGTCGCCGTTCCGCCCGAGGCGATCAGGAGCTGGGGCGGCGGGTCCGCTTCGATGCGCGCCTCGTCGATACGCCGGCGCACCTGCCGACGGAGCGCCTTGAACTCGCGCCGCCGCATCGGGTCGGAGCGCAGGAACTCCTCGGTCAACGTCACCGATCCCAGGTGCAGCGAGTGGACCTGCTGGATATGGCTCCCCAGGGCCAGAATCACCTCGGTGCTGCCGCCGCCCACGTCCGCGACGGCGCACGGGCGATCGGCGAGGTCGAAGCTGCGGGCGGCGCTCTCGAAGGCCAGCTCGGCCTCCTCCTGCTCGGAGATCACCCGCACACGCAGGCCGGTCTCGGCGCGAACCCGCTCGACGAACGGTTTCCGGTTGGCGGCGTTCCTGATGGCGCTCGTCGCCACGACCGACATGCGCTCGACGCCGCGGGCGCGCGCGATCTCCGCCATCCTCTTGAGCGCGGTCACGGCGCGGCGCATGGCCGCCTGAGACAGCCGCCCCTGGCGGTTGAGCCCGGCCGCCAGGCGCGCCACCTCGCGCTCGTCATCGAGCGTGCGAAAGGCGCCGTCGGAGTGGGCCTCGACGATGAGAGAGCGGATGGTGTTCGAGCCGATGTCCACGACGCCGAGGAGGGTCCGCTTCATGCCGCCGTCCATCCCGTCTGCGCCTGACGCGGGAGTGACCCGCGCCTCGCGGCGACCCGTCCCGGACGCTCGCCGCCCCCGGAGGGGGCCGCGAAGACGGGACGGAAGCCGGCCAGGCGGCGCAGGGACTTTTCGGCCTGGCGTGTGCGGCCGCGCAGGAGGTGGCTCAGGAAGCCGCCGGCACCCGGGACGTGATCGTTCCGGCGCACGACCTCGATCAGGACATCGAGATCGTGAAGACTTCCAAGGTCGCTCTGCAGCGATCGCGCCGCCTGGATGGCAGGCCGCAGGCCCGACGCGCCCGCCTCGGTGAGAGCCTCGAGAGCATAGCGGTAGCGCTTGATGGCGATGCGCAGCCGGTGCATCGCTTCCGGATCACCGTCACGGGTTTCGGCGCGGGCCCGCAGCACCGCCCGCACGTGGCCCCCCATGGCGTCCCCCGCCGGTGCGGCGGAGTCTGGGGGCCTGTTCGCGATCTCCCGCAGCAGCGTCCGGATCCGTTTGCGGATACCGGGAAGGCGCCGTCGCTTCTTCGAGGGGCGTGACCCGGCGGTACTCTCCAGGCGGCGGGCCAGGTCCGCCACGAACTTTCGTTCCTCGCGCCCCGGGACGGATCGGAACTCACCGAGCAATCCCAACAGGACCCAGGTGTTGCGCGCCGCGCCGAGCCGCCGCCGCAGCGTGCGCGCGCGGCGATCGAGCCTTCGTCTGGGACGATCCGGCAACCGGTCCCCGACGATCTCCAGCGTCGCCTGAAGACGCCGCGTCGCCACGCGCAGATCATGAATCGCTTCGCCGTCGCCTCTGCGCAGCACGCGACGGCGAGCCTTGAGGACGTCGCGACCGCGCGCCGAGACGATCTCCCGGGGCCAGTCGGTGGTCGCCGCCGGGAATTTCGTGGCTCGTCCGCCGCGCGGACTCCTCGTCCCGCTCACGCGCGCATCATACAGGATCTCCTGGGGTTACCTGGAAGTTGCCCATTTGTCACAAGGTTGTCACATCGACACCGCAGTCTCCCTGGGCTATACTCTGGCCTTCCTCATACTTTGGAAGAGGGAAAGTCGCGGGGCGGACAATTGCTCAGGCGTGGCAAGCTCATCGTTGTCGAAGGGATCGACGGCTCCGGCAAGAGCACCCAGATCAAGCTCCTGCACAAGTGGCTCGTGGCGCGCGGGCATCAGGTCGTGTTCACCGAGTGGAACTCGTCCGACCTGGTGAGACAGGCGACGAAGCGCGGCAAGAAGAAGAATCTCCTGACCCCCACGACGTTCAGCCTGCTGCACGCCACCGACTTCGCGGATCGGCTGACCTATCGCATCATCCCGTATCTCAAGGCCGGCACGACCGTCCTGGCGGACAGGTACATCTACACCGCCTTCGCGCGTGACATCGCGCGCGGCGTCGATCCGCGCTGGGCGCGCGACCTCTACTCGTTCGCGGTCAAGCCGGACGTGGCGCTCTATTTCCGCGTGCCGATCGACGTCGCGGTTGACCGCATCCTGGGCTCGCGGGAGAAGATCAAGTTCTACGAGGCCGGCATGGATCTCCGTCTGAGCCAGGATCCGGTCGAGAGCTTCCGTCTCTTCCAGGGACGCGTCATCGAGGAGTACGACCGCATGACCGGCGAATTCGGCTTCCGCGTCATCGACGGGACGCGCAACATCGACAGCCAGCAGCAGCAGGTGAGATCCATCGTGACCCGTCTCTACAACGAGCCCGCTCTGGCGGAGGCATCATGACTCCCGGCAAGGACGGCGCCAAATACTACGGCCACGGTCTCCCCTACACCGACATCCGTGATCTCAAGGGGACGCTGATCACGATCGAGGGGACCGACGGGGTCGGGCGCTCGACGCAGGTGAGTCTCCTCAAGGAGTGGCTGGAGGTGCAGGGGTACGGCGTCATCGAGACCGGCTGGACCCGCTCCGAGCTGATGTCCGAGACGATCGGCGCCGCCAAGGCGGGCCACAATCTCAACCAGATCACCTTCAGCCTGCTCTACGCCACCGATTTCGCCGATCGACTGGAGAAGATCATCCTGCCGGCGCTGCGCTCGGGGTTCGTCGTTCTCGCAGACCGTTACGTGTTCACCGCCTTCGCCCGCAGCGTCGTGCGCGGGGCCGATCCGGCGTGGATCCGCAGCGTGTTCGGGTTCGCGCTGGTCCCCGACCTGACGCTCTATCTCAAGATCGACGCCGACACGCTGATCCCGCGTGTCCTGCGCACGCGCGGCATCGACTACTGGGAAGCCGGGATGGACATGCACCTCGGCACCGACCTGTTCGAATCGTTCCGCAAGTACCAGTGGCGCCTGATCCGCGAGTACAACAAGATGTCGCGCGAGTTCGGCTTCGTGACCGTCGACGCCACGCAGGGCCCCGAGGAGATCCAGGCGCGCATCCGGCGGCGCGTGCAGGCGCTCCTCGACGATCGGCGGATGCAGTCCCTGTCCAGCAGCCTCGAGACCCTGCGCCCGCTCCTGTTCGAGGCCGAGGACGAGGAGCCGGTGGCCGCCGGGACCACCGTCCGGGGCGCCGACGAGGCGCCGGCCCGCGCGGCGCGCGCTCCCTCCCGGGACTGAGATCCGCTCCGGCCCCCGGCAGCGATGCAGATCTACCTCCTCCGCCACGCCATCGCCGAGACCCGCGATCCGGAGCGTTACCCCGTCGACGCCGATCGACCCCTGACGCGCGAGGGACGCAACCGGATGGCCCGCGCCGCGCGCGGCATGCGCTCCCTGGGCCTGCGTTTCGATCTGGTGCTGACCTCGCCTCTGGTGCGCGCCCGGCAGACCGCCCGCATCGTCCTCCCGGTGTTCCGTCCCCGTCCTGCCCTGCGCGCCCTTCGCCCCCTGTCGCCCGGCGGCGGAACCGGCGGCGTGTTCGCCGCGCTGGAGGCGGTCCCCGCCGAGGCCGCCGTCCTGCTCGTCGGTCACGAGCCGGACCTCGCCCGCCTGGCGGGAGCCATGACGCTCGAACCTCGCGGCGACATCGCCCTGGAATTCAAGAAGGGCGGGCTCTGCCGGATCGATTTCGAGGGATCGGCCAGACCGGGGCACGGGCGCCTGGTCTTCCTGCTCACGCCGAAGATCCTCCGCCGCCTGGCGCCCCGATCGCGCTGAGGCGGACCGGATCGTTACCGCAAGGACACCGGACCGGCACGCGGCCTTCCCCCGGCGGGCGCACCCTGATGTCGCCCTGGGAGGATCGCGCATGTCCACGATGGAAGCCGACGGCCGGGATCGCCGGACCGTCCTGTCACGGTATCTGCGGGATGTCCGGAGGGTGGCGGACCTGAACGACTCGGATGCGCAGGGCCGGGAGGGAAATCGACTTCGACGCTACCCGCTCAGACTCCGATGGAGACTTGCCACGGATTCGCTCTCTTAATCAACGGCGGAAGACGTGACGAGAGGACGGCAGCTAAGGACAGTTGCGTCCGGTTCGCGCCACGCCGCTCGAAGAGGTCCCCAGCGAACCGAGCCCGTTCGGACAGGCATCGTCGGCCCGCACGAGGTAGAAGAAGGCTTGACCCAACGGAGGCGTCGCACCGTCTGCGAGACTCGTGGCCGTAGATCTCGTGCCAACGCAGACCGCTGCACCCACAAAGTCTGCGGAGTCTGTGGACCGCAGCACGTCGTACGCATCTACTGCCGCCCCTGGGGCCGACGGCGGAGACCACGTGAGCGTCACATCATCCACGAACTGATCTCCCAGGACCTCCGAGGGGATTGCCCAAGTGGCTCCATCCGTGTCATCACAGTCTGCGGCGTTCGAGACATAACCCGGTGACTGGGCGCAGGATTGAGCGGAGACCAAGGGATCTCCGAAGCCATCGCCGTCGGCGTCCAGGAAGTAGGTCACCGGCGTGCATGCGCAGTAACGTCCACCGGTGTTGACGTATATACCGCCGACGGAGACGCTCCCGCCCCACACGATCATCTGGCTTCCGGTCCAGACGGCGGGCGCACCGGCGCCGGTTGGCGATCCGAGGGCGGAGATGGACCTCCACGTATCAGCGAGCGGGTCATAACGAGCTCCCGGAGGCGTTTGCTCGGACGCGAAAACCAGCATCTCGCTCCCCGTCCAGACGAACGGGAGGCTCCTGCCGGCACCCGGAGCATTCAGGACAGACGTCGGTGCCCAGGTGTCGGACAGAGGATCGTACTGCCCGCCGGTATTCACATCGCCTCCCCAGAATATCGCCCGATCTCCGGTCCATGCGCCGACCGGGCCGATCCTTCCCGGTGGAGAGCCGGTCGTCGAGGTCGGAATCCATGTATCGGCAGTCGGATCGTACCGCCCTCCATCAATTGGATAAATGCCGTTGCCTGCGTACCCTCCCCAGACCACCATGACGCCGCCGGTCCAAACCGCCGCTTGATCCGTTCTCCCAGTCGGGGCGCCTGGGGTCGAGGTAGGGCTCCATGTATCGGCCACCGGATCGTAACGGCCACCGGTGTTGAGGTAGAAGAGTTGCGGAGTGTAGGCATATCCTCCCCACACCACCATGACCTTACCCGTCCAGATAGCCGTATGGCCGGCGCGGCCGAGAGGCGCGCTGGTGGAGGTGGGCGCCCATGTGTCGGCCACCGGGTCGTAGCGCCCCCCTGTATAGTAAAAGGCCGTCTTGGCGGAGTTCGTCCCGCCCCAGACCACCATGACATGACCCGTCCAGACCACCGTCGGCACGTCGCGTCCAACCGGAGCGTTCAGAACGGAGGTCGGCGACCAGGTATCGGTCATCGGGTCGTATCTGCCCCCGGTGGTGAGAAACTGGCCATCGAACCCACCCCAGATCACCATCAGGTTGCCTGTCCAAACGACCCTGTGACCGCTGCGTGGCGATGGGGCCCCACCGGTCGAGGTCGGTGTCCAACTGCCGGTGGCCGGATCGTAGCGGCCTCCGGTGTTGAGATCGATTTGATCGTTGGAGCCCCCCCAGATGATCATGAGGTCGCCGGTCCACACGGCCGAATGGATCCCTCGCTTCTCCGGAGCGTTGAGCGTGGCCACCGCTTTCCAGGTGTCGGAGGACGGATCGTACCTGCCGCCAGTGTTCAGGCTTCCGTGATTAGTGCCGCCCCACGCGATCATCTCCTTGCCTGTCCAGATCGCCGTCGCGCCGCCACGGCTCGACGGCGCGTTGATCAAAGAGGTCGGCCGCCAGATATCTGCGACTGGATCGTACCGCCCTCCGTCATTCAGATATACGCCGTTGCCGGCGTACCCGCCCCAGACCACCATCTGGCTTCCGGCCCACACGGCCGAATGCCCGGAGCGGACGGACGGAGCATTCAGCAAGGAGACGGATGACCAGGAGTCGGCGGAAGGGTCGTACTGACCTCCGGTGCTGTCCGGGTCGCCCCCCCAGACGATCATCCTGCTTCCGGTCCAAACGGCTGTATGTCCCGTCCGCGCCGGTGGCGCGTTAATCGTCGAGATGGAAATCCACGTATCCGTCGCGGGGTCGTAGGAGCCCCCGGTACCGAGGCGACCGGCACCGCCATAGCCACCCCAAACGATCATCCGTCCTCCCGTCCAGATCGCAGTATGGCTCTGGCGCGGCTCCGGTGCATTCGTCGTTGACATCGTCGTCCAGGAGTCCGAATTCGGCTCGTATCGCCCACCAGTATTCATGTAGGTGCTTCCGAAGATTCCGCCCCAGATCACCATCGCGCTTCCCGTCCACACGGCCGTGTGCCCGTTGCGTGCCGACGGCGCGTTCACCGCCGAGATGGGGGCCCAGGTATCGGTCGCCGGATCGTATCTCGCACCCCTCTTGTCCTCGTCAACCGTGGCTCCCCGAATAGCCCCCCAAATAATCATCTCGGTGCCGGTCCAGACTGCCGAATGGCCCTCGCGTGGGATCGGCGTGTCGTCGAGCGACCCGTTGTCCCAGGTGTCGTCCGTGCAGGACGTGCTTGATTCCGGCCATGGCAGTGACAGATCGGACGCGGCGACGGCGACGACCGATCGCTCGTCGAGATTGCTCACCACCTGCGTCCACCAGTCCTGCCATCCTTGCTTCGGAACCGCGAAGCTCGCGACGCGGAGTTCGTCCGGTTGTCTCGTAAGAGCGACGCGAAGGATGAATTTCTCGCGTTCCTCAACCAGCGGCCCAGTTTCGCCGACGTTCGTCGGGACACGCGCCATCCAGGTTGCAAATTGATCGGGTGAGAGCTCCACGCGAATCTCATCGGGCTCCCTTCCCCTCGACACCTGCGTACCGCCGCACGGGCCTCTGACAGTCGGGAGGTCACTTCGTACGAAGTCGACAACGGTACGGCTCGGCTGCTCGGCCCATGGATCGAGGTCCCCGCGCACAAAACCGTCGCGCAGGGACTCGGCCGCCAGCCGAGACCCCAGATGAAGCGATTGGTCGTAGGCGAAGAGATTCCTGGTTAGGCGCGCGACCAGGATCTGGCGGGCGAAGCACTCCCGGATGAGAAACGGATCGGCGTTCAGCGCCGAATAAAGCTCCCGCAGGCGCTCGGGCATTCGGGTTCGCTGCGTCAGTCGGATTAATTCGCCCTGCAGCATCGCGGCGGTGACGGGCGTGTGCCAGAACTTCTCGAGCGCCACGCTCTCCTTGAGGTAGGTTCGTACTTTCCGCTCGAGGAGCGTGCGAGGGACGGCGTCTTCGAACGACCTGGACGTACCGATCTGGTGAGAATAGTAGACGCGCTCGATGGCTTCCTGTGCGAGGACTCGTTCTTCGAAGGTCAGATCACGCGCCAGCACCGGAGCTGTCGCCGACAGACTGGCTACGACGACCACAATCTGGACCGCGAGTCTTGGCTTCACTCGAGCCTCCCGAGTAAGGTCGAGACGTGGCTCGCCGGAGCTCGCTCTTCCTGGAAGAGGTTGCGAGGGACGTATGGAAAGATTATGCCGTCAGCGACGTTGTGGGTCAAGGGAGATCGCGCCATCCAAGGTGTCACTAAGGGGTATCGCCGAACCAACGGGGAGGGGAAGCGGCATCTGGGACGAGTTTTGCGGTGTCGCCGGGTTTCACCGCAGAGGCGTGCTGTGGGTCCTGCGCGTCCGTCTCGTGCTGTTTCCGGCGACTTCGGGCGCTTTCAGGACTCCCCGCCCGCGCGCTTCTGGGCGCCGGGATGACGCACGTCGCGCCCCTCGCACATGAAGATGACCATCTGGGCGATGTTGGTGGCGTGATCGGCGACGCGCTCGAGGTACTTCGCGATGAAGGTGATGCGCAGGGCCCGGCTGACGTTCTTCGGCTCCTCGATCATGTAGGTCAGGAGCTCGCGGAACAGCTGGACGTTCAGTTCGTCCACGGCGGCGTCCGCCCGCAGCACCTGGCGCGCCAGGAAGGGGTCCCGTTTCACGAAGGCGTCGAGCGACTGGCGGACCATCCCCGCCGCGGCCGACGCCATGCGGGGGATGTCGATGTACGGCTTGAGCGGCGGCTCTTCGTTCAGCTCGATCGAGCGCTCGGCGATGTTGACCGCAAGGTCGCCGATGCGCTCGAGGTCGGTCACGATCTTGAGGGCGGTGGCGATGAACCTCAGGTCCGACGCGGCCGGCTGCCGCAGCGCCAGCAGGTTCAGGCAGAGGTGATCGACCTCCAGCTCGGCGACGTCGACCCTGGGGTCCGAGTCGATGACCTGGCGCGCCAGCTCGGGATCCCGGTCCAGGAGGGAGCGCATCGCCGAGCCGATCATCTCCTCGACCATGCCGCCGACGAAGAGGATCTTCTCCTTCAGCTCCACGAGCTCCATCTCGTAATGCCGGCTGGTGTGCTCCATCAACCGAACCGTCCCGTGATGTAGTCCTCGGTGCGCCGGTCGCCCGGGGTCGTGAAGATCTTCGGCGTCTCGCCGAACTCCACCAGCTCGCCCATCAGGAGGAAGCCGGTGACGTCGGAGGCGCGCGCCGCCTGCTGCATGTTGTGCGTGACAACGACGATGGTGTAGCGCGACTTCAGCTCGTCCATCAGCTCTTCGATCTTGGCGGTGGCGATCGGATCCAGGGCCGAGCACGGCTCGTCCATCAACAGCACCTCCGGCTCGACCGCGAGCGCCCGGGCGATGCAGAGCCTCTGCTGCTGCCCGCCGGAGAGCCGCAGGGCGCTCTCGTGCAGGCGGTCCTTGACCTCGTCCCAGAGGGCGGCCGAGCCGAGGCTGCGCTCGACCGCCTGGTCGAGGGCCGCCCGCGACCGCGTGCCGAGGATCCGGGGGCCGTAGGCGACGTTGTCGTAGATGGACTTCGGGAACGGGTTCGACTTCTGGAACACCATGCCGATGCGGCGGCGCAGCGCGAATACGTCGACGTCGGGCCCGAACACGTTCTTGTCGTGGAACAGGATCTCGCCCGAGATGCGCACGCCGTCGATCAAGTCCTGCATGCGGTTGATGCAGCGCAGCAAGGTCGACTTCCCGCAGCCCGAGGGTCCGATCAACCCCGTGATCTTGCGCTCCGGAACGTCGAGCTCGATGCCGTGCAGCGCCTGTGTCTCGCCGTACCACAGCGAGAGATCGCGCACGCGGAGCGCCGCCTTCTCGAACTCGGGTCGTCTCGCCAAGTCGGGGCTCCACGCCGGCTGCACGACTACACTCCGCTCCCGGCGTACTTCCGGCGCAAGTGATTGCGGATCAGGATCGCCGTGAGATTGGTGCAAAG
>DASQAT010000036.1 GCA_035635555.1 Candidatus Dormiibacterota bacterium | reverse complement strand
CCGGTGCGACGTAGCTGAACATCGAGCTTTGCTGTCGGTCGTCTCCACGCATCGCGCGCTCCTCCGATGTGTTGAGACGCATCGTACGTCACTCGATCCAGTCACGAACCGTGAAGTCGTGACTTTTTCCGCGCCCTGCTAGGACTCAGAACCTCCCCGAGGAGGATGTCTCTCTCGCGAAGCAGGAGATCATCCGGCTACGCCAAGAGGAGTTCGAGACCGGGGAGGATTGATCGCAGTCCCGATCACCCGGTGGCTTCAACCTCGCGGGCGATCAGCAGAAGCCTATTGAGTGTTGCCGCCGGAGCATCCGCATCGACGGGGAGGACTACGTCGGTGGCGGCGGGGGGGCGATCCTCGGCATCATCATCGTCCGACAGACCGGACACAGCAGATTCGCGGGTCGAGGTGGATCCTCTCCAGGGACGATGGGCTTAGTCGCGGGCGCGAAGGATCCTGGCCGGAACTTCTTGCACTTCTGGCAATACCATTCGAACTTCGGCATCGTGTGTCCTTCTTCGCCGGCTCGGGCAGCGGGAAGCTGCCAACATGACCATGATCATGTCCGTTGTGATCGCCGGGACTTCACGAAACCGGGCAGCGGTTTGACCAGGGTGTACAAGAAGTCCTGAAGCTGAAGAAGCCATTTCATCAGATCCCGCTGCACCCGCACGAGCCGCGTTCTATCGAGCGATTCCATCATCTCGATCTGGTGAGCAGCGTTGTGATCGCGGTGTCCGAAGACGTTGTTCCTGATCTCGCGGAGGGTACTCTCGTGCCTCGTGCGTAGCTGATGAAGGTCCCCGTGTAACGTCCCCAGGTTAGTGAGGACGCTGGGAGCATAGTCGAGCGAGTTGATAGTCGTTCGCAACTTTCCGGCCAACAGCTCACCGAAGTCCTCGAAGCATTCGACGATCATCAAGCTGATGATCCGGCCGTACAGACCCTGGCGCCACTTGTGCCTCCCGTCGGAATGGTCCATGCAGATAAATGTGAAATCGAGAATAAACAGCTCCATGAATTGAACTAGGTTGGCGACGGCCACGAGATCCTGATCGCCTGCCTTCTCCATCTCATGTCTTACCCTACGGATTTTGTTGAGGTGGGTCTCAACGTTTGCGGCGAAGCCATCGAGCGCTTGGTCGATCTGTTCCTTCACAGGAGCATCCTCTGTTTTGCCAAGCACACACGCTGCGTCCTTCACTCCCGCCTTAACTTGCCTATGTGTTAGCCTGCTGGTTCTCCACCGTCATCGCCTGCGTCGTGAGGGGTCTCCTCAGAGTCGGGCGGAATTGCCTCAGGTGGAATCCGATCCCGGATTCTCTTGCACAGGTCATTAACCGACCGTCGTGTCAGGCACCACGAAATCAAGAGGTAGCACCCCCCGATGATCCCAACCACGCTAACAAGTATGAACACAGTCTCGATCTTCGAACTCGCGAAGGTCGCCGTAGTTAATGCACAGATCGCCGAGAAGGCCAACGACAAGAGGAAGATAGCGAAATTCAGCTGCAAGCCTGCCGGAGATCCCTTTTCCAGCAAGTCCAGTTCGCTGTCTTTGATTTCGTACAGATCCACGGAGTCCACTCGTCCTCGGCGTACCTTAAGCAACGTCTGGTCTTCGGCGGGATCTTTAGCCTCAGTAGTCATGGCTAGAGGTACTTCTTGAGCCAGTCGTCATGTGTCGGCCCATAACTACCTCGCCAAGCCGCTTCCGTTCCGGATCTAACGACGAAGAGACGGTCCCGTGGAAGAAGAACTTGCTTGAGGTAGTCTCGGATCTCCCTGGCAGTTTGGTCTGTCACGATTGCCCAGCAATGTTTGTGGATCGGACAGCGCGTACGGTATGTTTTCAGGCGATCGTGGAGTTTCTGACGAATCGCTGGAGAGGCGACTTCAAACGTCACTACGTAACATCTCATCAGTGAGCTGCCTCAATCTCCTCTAGCCCATCCCGAATCAAGCGATCGTCCAGTGATCTCAGCCATCTTATCCGATCCGTATGGTGCCACCCGATGACCGCTCGAAGATTCCCCTGGACTTCCCCCCCACCCCAGCCCATGAACACGTGACCGCCCGACCCTCGGGCGCGAGGAGGCACGATGGGCAAGCCGACGAAGGGGAAGTCCGCCCCGACCCCGGTCGACCGGATCCGCAAGGTCCGGGTCACCCTGGCCTTCGACGACGATGAACATCCGGTCGAGGGGGAATTCGACCTGAGCCCCGAAGAGGACCCGGTCCTCGTCGCGCAGCATCTTATCGTGGCCCTGGCGCGGCTGCGGGCGGCCGAGAGGAGGAGGAGAACGTGAGCGAGAAGAAGACCCCGAAGCAGGTGACCGGCAAGTCCCAGCCCGAGATGGTGGTCCTCACCACGCGCATCACCGTCACCGAACGCGATCAGATCCGTGCGGCTGCCGGGTGGGGAGGGCTCCAACGGTTCGTGCATGACGCGGTGATGGCGGCCGTCGAGAAGGCGAGCAAGAAGTAGGTCGACCCCCATGGGGCTCTACCAGGATCGGCGCTCCGGAAGGTGGGGCGTCGATCTCCGAGTTCCCCCCACGCGCCATGGACGTCGGGTCCGCTTTCTCGTCGGCACCAAATCCGAGGCCGAGATCGTCCTGGCGCAGAAGGTCGTCGAGCGGCAACGACAGCAATTCCCGATCCTGAAGCCCCCACCTGGTCCGGTCACGTTCGGAGCCCTGGGGAGAGGTTCCTCGCGGATCACCCAGGCTCCCGGCGCTCGAACCACTACCCCAAGTGCATCGCCCGATTGCTCCCGCACCTGGAGACGATCCCGATCGGTGAGATCACCCGCTCCGACCTCGATCGCCTGCGGCTCGCACTGCTCAAGAAGGTGAGCCCATCCACCGCAAGGATGACCCTCCGCGCCCTCTCACGGATGTTCCGGATTGCAGTTCGGTGGGGCCTGATCGAGTCGTCACCAGCGGCAGGACTGGAGATGCCCCCCTCGGTGCGGCACCGAACGAGATTCCTCAGGCCCGAGGAGTACCGCCAGGTCGAGATCGCCGCGCCGATCTGGCTACGTACCGTGCTACGACTGGCGGTCACGACCGGGATGAGGTTGAAGGAGATCTCCCTCCTGCGATCGGAAGACATCGACTGGGATGCGAGGATCCTCCACGTCCCCGAGGACACCAAGACCGGCTATCGGGTCCTGCCGCTCTCAAGGGTCGCCGAGGACGCGCTCCGGGCGGTGCTGGCATCCGATCGCCCCCTCGGCACCGATGCCGCCCGGAAGAGCATCAGCGAGGCTACTCGTCGGGCGATGCGGAAGGCCGGGGTCAGGGCAGTCTCGTTCAAGACCCTGCGTAAGTGCGCGGGATCGTGGATGATCCAAGCCCGAGTGCCGATCTACGAGGTGCAGAAGATCCTCGGGCACTCATCGCCGACCCTCACGGCCCAGGTCTACGCTGATGTGCTCCCGGAGCATCTCCGGCCAGCGGTGTCCACCCTGGATCGGGAGCTCCTGGCCGGTGGAGCCGTGGTGGGCACTGGCGCTCCTGATGCGCCTCCGATGCGCCCAGATGAGCCCCAGACGCGGGGGCCGAAAGGCCCCCCACCCGCCTTCCCCGCAACACGCCGCTTTTTGACTTTGCGAGAATTCGGATGCTACTCTCTTCACGCCACTTTCACGAGATCCCGACCAGGAGCGTGCCGGTGCTCGACGAGGCGATCCAAAAGCTGGAGAAGGAGCTGAAGGGGCTGGAGAAGGAATACCGCGTCGATCTTCCCAAGGAGATCCAGCGCGCGCTCCAGATGGGCGACCTGCGCGAGAACTCGGAGTACCACTCGGCCCTGGACCGGCAGCAGTTCGTGAAGGCGCGCATCGGACAGCTGCAGAAACAGCTCAAGGACCTGTCGCTCGTCGATCTGAGCTCGCTCCCCAAGGACCGCATCGCCCTCGGGTCGACCGTGTCGCTGGTCGATGCCGACTCCGGCAAGAAGATGACCTATGAGCTGGTCATCCCCGACATGGCCGATTTCTCCAAGGGACTCGTCTCGGTCACCTCGCCGATCGGCAAGGCGCTGGTGGGGCACAGGGTCGGGGACGACGTGGTGATCAAGACCCCGGCCGGGACCAGGGAGTACGAGATCGTCGGCCTGTCGACCGTGCACGAGAAAGAGCGCACATGAAGACGCGGGCGGCGTTCGTCGCGTGGACGCTGGCGGGCCTCGCGGCCGCATGTCTGTCCTGCGCCCCCGCCTACGACGTCCAGGACCTGTACAGCAAACTCCAGAGCAACGACAGTGAAGAGCGCCAGGACGCCGAGGAGAAGATCGAGAAGATCATCCACGAGGGGAGGTACGACGTCTTCCTGCGCGGGGTCGAGAGCCCGGTGAAGACCCACCGCGCGCCGTCGATCCTCTACCTGGCGCGCATGACGCAGCCGGAGGCCAAGGCCGCGCTGCGCGATCTCCTCCGCATCGAGAAGAGGAGCATGATCCCGTACAACCCCATCCGGATGAAGGCCACGAGCGAGGAGAGCGACAGCCGCATCCTGGTGGCCCACCTGATAGCACTCAATGGAGGCGACCCGGAGGGCCTCGACCTGCTCGTCAAGGGGATGGATGGACAGCCGCCCGATGTCCGCGCCGCCACCTGCTACGCGCTGGGAGCGCTGCGCGACCCGAAAGGGATCCCGTTCCTGAAGACGGCGTCGGCGAGCCAGGAGATCGACGTGGCGCGCGCCGCCACGCAGGCGCTCGGGATGTTCCGCACCCGCGAGTCCCTCGACGGTCTGAAAGCGCTCCTGACCCACCCCTCCGAGGAGGTACGCAGCGAGGTCCTCTCGGCGCTGCAGCTTCAGGACGACCCCTCCGTGGAGGGGCTCATCGAGACCATGGCCTCGTCCGATCCGTCCAAGGATCTCCGCAGCGCGGCGCTGGGCCAGCTCAGCCGGTTCAAGAACCCCTCGCCGGTCCCCTTCCTCATCGAACAGCTCAAGACCAAGGACGAGGGGAATCGGCAGGTGGCGCTCGACGCGCTGCGCCAGGTGAGCGGCCAGCCGTACGGACCGCGCCCCGAGGAATGGTCGCGCTGGTGGCAGACCAGCCAGAAGTCGTCCGCCGCGAGACACTGACGTGACGCTCGCGTTCTACGACGAGGTGGCCAGGCTCCTGCGCGCCGGACGCGTGCTCGTCGTCGCTACGCTGAGCTCGAGCCACGGATCCACGCCGCGCCGCACCGGAGCGAAGATGATCGTGTGCGACTCGGGGGAGACCTTCTTCAGCATCGGCGGCGGCGCCTTCGAGGCGCTGGTGATCGAGGATGCCAAAGAGGTGATGAAGACCGGGCGCGGCTTCGAAAAGGAGTACCGGTTCACGGAGCAGGGGGACGAGGCCACCGGCATGGTGTGCGGCGGGCTGGCGCGAGTGCTGTTCGAGCTGGTGACTCCGCCTCTGCCGCTCTTCATCTTCGGCGGGGGGCACGTCGGCCGCGAGCTGGCCCACCTGACAGCGCGTCTGGGGTTCGAGGTGACGGTGGTCGACGATCGACCGTCGTATCTGGAAGAGGAGCGCTACCCGGGCGGGGTGCGTCTCCTGCGCGCCGGGCACGACTTCTCGGCCGGGCTTCCCGAGATACCTCCCGGGGTGTACGTGGCGGTCGTGACGCGCTGCCACAAGACGGACCTCGCGGCGGTGCGCCACGCCGTCGGCAGGGGCGCCGCGTACGTCGGTCTCATCGGCAGCCGTCGCAAGGTCAGGACGGTCCTCGAGCGGGCCGGGCAGATGGGGGCGTCCCCCCAGGACCTGCGCGAAGTCCGCGGGCCCATCGGCCTGGCGATCGGCGCGGAATCGCCCGAGGAGATCGCCGTGAGCATCGCCGCCGAGATGATCGCCGTGCGTCACGCGTCGCCGGCGGCCGAGGCCGCCCGCGCCCCCAGGCGGAGCGCCCACGAGGTCCGGGCGCTTGAGCTCCCGGTTTTGGCGGAACCGTTCGGCCGCCGGGCGCGCCCCTCCTCCTAGACGGGGCTTCCGGGCCTGGCCTGTCGCGGGAACAGGTTCCTGCCGATGGTCCACAGAATCTTGGCCCCCGCCCGCAGCGTTCCCCACAGGGTCCCGGTGATTTTCGAGGTGCCGACGCGGCGCCTGTAGGAGACCGGCACCTCGCGCACGCGCAGCCCGGCCAGAAGCGCCTTCACCTGCATCTCCGCCGTCCAGCCGAAATCGCGGTCGGCCATCCCGAGACGCTCGAGCGCCTCGAAGCGGACCGCCCGGAACGGGCCGAGGTCGGTGAAGCGTCCGCCGTAGAAAGCGCGTATCAGGCGCGTCGCCACCCAGTTCCCGACGCGGGCCTGGGGAAGAAGCGCCCCGCGTTCCCTGGTTCCGAGGACGCGCGATCCGATCACCAGGTCGGCCTGGCCGCGCTCGATCGGCTCGAGGAGGAGCGCCATCTCCTCCGGGTGATCGCTGTAATCTGCGTCCAGGAACACGACGACGTCCGGCCGCCTCGCCCGTAGGTGCTCGAGACCGCGCAGACAGGCGGAGCCGTAACCCCGCCGCGGCTCGCGCAGCAGGATCGCCCCGCGCCCCAGCGCGGCCTCCGCCGTGCCGTCCGTGCTGGCGTTGTCCACCACCACGACCTCGTCCACGAGGTGCCTCGGGATCGCGTCGAGAACCAGCGGAAGCGACGCGGCTTCGTTGCGGGCGGGGATGACGACGGCGACTTGCATGCCGCCGACTCTACCATCTTGCCCCCTGTGCTAAGATTTCCGCCCTTCACGCCGTCGCGCAGTCCCCCCGGGGAGGACGGAGTCGTGCCGAAAAGAGCCGTGGATTTCTGGACGTCCCGCGCGTCCGTCCTGGCCGGCATCGTCGTGTCGATGCGCCCGCGCCAGTGGATCAAGAACCTCGTCGTGTTCGCGCCCCTCATCTTCGCCAAGAAGCTGATGTTCCTGCCGTCCCTGGAGCGCGCGGCGGCCGCGTTCGGGCTGTTCTGCTGCGCCAGCGGCGCGGTGTACATCGTCAACGATCTGTTCGACGCCGATCGCGACCGCAAGCATCCGGTCAAGGCCCGGCGACCGATCGCCTCGAAGGCGCTCGGCACGCTGCCCGCCGTCACCGCCGCCATCCTCCTCATCACGGGTGCGCTCATGGCGGCGTTCGCCCTGTCCCCGCCGTTCGGAGCGGTGCTCCTGGCCTACGTCGTGGTCAACCTGGTGTATTCGTTCTGGCTGAAGGAGGTCGTGATCATCGACGTCATGGTCATCGCCTCCGGGTTCGTCCTGCGCGCCGTCGGCGGCGCCCTGATCATCGACGTGCCGATCTCCCACTGGCTCATCATGTGCACGATCCTGCTGTCACTCTTCCTGGCACTGTGCAAGAGACGCCAGGAGCTGGAAAGCCTCGCGAACGCGCCGAGCCATCGGTCGAGCCTGCGGGACTACTCGCTGGAGTTCATCGACCAGATGATCAACGTGGTGACGCCCTCGACGCTCGTGACCTACATCCTCTACTCCGTCTCGCCCGAGGTGCAGGAGAAGCTCGGCACGAGCCACCTCTACCTGACGGTCCCTTTCGTCCTGTACGGAATCTTCCGCTACCTGTTTCTCGTCCACCAGAAGGGGGCCGGCGGGAACCCGACGCAGGCCCTCCTGTCCGACCGGCCTCTCCTGTTGTGCGTCGGCCTCTGGTCCCTGACCGTCATCGTCCTCCTCTACCTGGGCCGGACCTCGGCCTAGGAGCGCCGCGCGACGGCCCTTGCGGGAGGGCGCGGCCGTGCCCGCCGGCGCCTTACGGCCTATAATGTCGGGGAGGACAACGGTCATGCCCCGTCCGAAAATCGCCGTCCTGCGCACCCGGCCGCAAACGGTCGTCGAGGACTACGGCCGTCTCATGCGGCTGGCCTCGTACCGATCCGTCATCGACCCGGCCATCCCGACGATCATCAAGCTCAATCTCTCCTGGACGAAGTACTTCCCGGCCTGCTCCAGCCAGCCGTGGCAGGTCGAGGGGGTGCTCAAGGCGATGCTCGAGGACGGCTACGACCGGGCGCGTATCCTGCCGGCCGAGAACAAGACCGTGGTCACCGATCCGTGGAAGGGAGCCCGGAACAATCGCTGGCTCCCGGTGCTCGATTCGCTCGGGCTCCGGTTCACGGCGCTCCCGGAGGTCGAGTGGCGCGTCTTCAAGTTCAAGACGCCTCTCTTGAAGCTGAACGACATCTTCCCGGAAGGGATCCAGATCCCGGCGATGTACCCGGGCAAGAACATCGTCCACCTGCCCACGGTGAAGACCCACGGACACGCGATCACCACGGGGTCGATCAAGAACTCCTTCGGCGGTCTCCTGAAGGAGGTCCGGCACTACGCCCACAAGCACATGCACGAGGTGCTGGTCGACCTGGTGTCGATGCAGAAGGAG
Source organism: Candidatus Dormiibacterota bacterium (assembly GCA_035635555.1). Taxonomy (NCBI): domain Bacteria; kingdom Bacillati; phylum Candidatus Dormiibacterota; species Candidatus Dormiibacterota bacterium. The sequence continues at coordinate 25,668 of DASQAT010000036.1, read as the reverse complement.
CTGCACCCGGGGATCTTCACGGCGATGGACGGCACGGTCTGCGGCAACGGCGCAGGGCCGCGCACGATGGACCCGGTGGTCGGCAACGTCATCCTGGCGGGCGCCGATTCGGTGGCGATCGATTCCGTGGCGGCCCGCATCATGGGGTTCGATCCGATGTCGATCCCGTATCTCCGGATGTGCCACGACAAGCGGCTCGGCGTGGCCGACCCGCGCGAGATCGATCTGGTCGGAGACGACATCAGCGGGCTGAACCTGCATTTCAAGGTGTCGCGCTCGCTCGTGATCTGGGGAGACCAGATGCTCCGGAAGGGGCCGCTGCGCTTCCTGGAGAAGATCGCCCTGCACTCTCCGCTCGTCGTCTGGGCGCCGGCGGCGTCCAACTTCTATCACGATCTCCTGTGGTACCCGACCATCGGGCGGGCCAAGATCGCCCGCTTCCGCGGGACGGAATGGGGCCGGTTGTTCGACGAACGCTACGGCGGACCCCGGGACAAGGCGGGCGTCGTGCCCGGTTCCGCCGGCGTCCCCGCTCGGCATGCCTGACAAAGAAAGCGCGGCACGCCGCTCCATCGATCGGCTCGTCGTCGCGGCGACTCTCCTCCTCTCGCTCGCCGGCTGCGGCCGCGCGCCGGCCGCGCCCGCGCCCGGCGGCAGGCCGAACGTCCTTCTGATCACCGTCGACACCCTGCGCCCCGACCACCTCGGCTGCTACGGCTACACGCGACCGACGAGCCGGTCCATCGACACCCTGGCCCGGCGCGGAGTCGTGTTCAGGACCGCCATCACGGCCGCGGGCCGGACCGTGCAGTCGTTCCCGTCGATCCTGACGGGGGTCTATCCGATGACGCACGGTCTGCGCTACGAGGGGCAGAGCTACGAAGTCCTGGGGGATCGCCTCACGCTGACCCGCGTGCTCAAGGATCACGGCTACGAGTCGTTCGCCGTGACGCAGGGTCTCAACGTGGGATTGCACCGCGACTTCGACATGTACGATCCGGACATCTACATCGATCCGAACGGGAAAAAAGTCTACCTGCCGACGAAGAGCGACAGCGACGCCACGCGCAAGGCGGCGCAATGGCTGCGGAACCGCAAGCGCAAGGACGCCCCCTTCTTCCTGTGGCTGCGCTACAACGCGCCGCACTGGCCGTACATCGCCCCCGCCCCCTACACCGAGATGTTCGACCCGCAGTACAAGGGGGCGCACACGTTCAACGAGGAGGCGGGGCCCGGGGTGGAGCGCGGTGACATCATCTTCGGCAAGAAGCGCCTGCCGGAGCGCGAGGTCGCGCATGCCGTGGCCCACTACGACGGCGAGGTGGCCTGCGCGGACCAGGCGACCGGGGAGCTCCTGAGCGATCTGGAATCGATGGGCCTCCTGTCGACAACACTCGTGGTCCTCACCGCCGACCACGGCGAGAGTCTCGGGGAGCACGACTATTTCTTCGAGCACGGGGCCTATCTCTACGAGGCGACCGTGCGTGTGCCGCTCATCCTCAGCTACCCGCCGTCCCTGCCGGCGGGCGAGGTGGTCGCGGCGCAGGCCCGCACGATCGACATCGTCCCGACCGTCCTGGACATCGCGGGTATCCCGATCCCGGCCGGACTGCAGGGCGCGAGTCTCCTGCCGAGGATGCTCGGGAGGACCACGGGACCGGCGCCGCCGGCGTACTCGGAATCGGGCCGGAACTTCTACCGGGAGAACCCGCGGCAGTACGTCGACGGTATTGCCGGGAAGTGGCGCATGATGAGGAGCGACCGCTTCAAGCTCATCATGATCCCCGCGAAATCCTCCGGTCCGATCTGGGAGTTCTACGATCTCCAGTCGGATCCCGGCGAGACGGCGAATGTCCTCGGCAAGTTCCCCGTGGAGGAGCAGGCCCTCCGCCGCGCCCTGCTCGATCTCGTGGCGGGCGACCCCTCGAAGGACGATCGGGACGAGCCGCCCGTGCCGCCCGGACTTGAGGACGACCTCCGGTCCCTGGGTTACGTGGGCGGCAAGAAGCCGTGAGCGTCCGCTCGCGCCAGGTCCTTCTCATCGCGGTTGTCTGCGTCCTGGTGAACCTGGGGGCTCTCCGTCCCGGCTTCATCCACGACGATCATCGGATCATCGAGCAGAACGGCCTGACCTCCGACCTGAGGCACGTGCCGGAGATCTTCAGGAGCGGCTACTGGAGCACCGGCGACGTGCAGGTGCCGAACCTGTACAGGCCGGTCACCATCCTGTCGTTCGCGATCGGGCGGACCGTGCACGGCCTGCGACCGCTCGGCTTCCGCCTGGTCGACCTTCTCCTGCACACGCTCAATGCCATCCTGGTCCTCATCCTGGCCCGGCGGGTGCTGCCGCAGACGGGCCCGGCGCCTGGAGCGGTCCTGGACGGTCCCGTGTTCGCGGCGCTCCTGTTTTCCGTCCACCCGGTGCACACGGAGGTCCTTGGCGAGATCGTCGGACGGGCGGAGCTCCTGGCGGCGGTCTTCCTCCTCGGCTCGGTTCTCGTGTTCCTGCGCGCCCGGGAGACGGAGGTAGCGGGAGGCGGGGCCGTGGTCCGCCCCGGCCTGGCCGCGATGTCGCTGGCGCTGTTCGTTCTCGCCTTCCTGTCGAAGGAGAACGGGGTGGTCGCGCCCGCGCTCCTGCTGCTGGCCGACCTGTGGGTCGTGCGGAGACGGCCCGCCTGGGGGTTCCACGCCGTTTCGTGCGCCGTCCTGGCGTCCCTCTTCGCTCTGCGTTTCGCCGTCCTGGGGGGGCTCAATCCCGGTCCCATCCATTTCGTCGATAATCCGATCGCGCACCTGCCGTTCCTGCAGGCGAAATCGACCGCGCTCGCGGTCCTGGCGCGCTACGCCTCACTCCTCGCGTGGCCCGCGCGGCTGTCGATCGACTATTCGTTCCGCACGATCCCGCCCGCCACGGGTCCGCTCGACCCCGGGGCTCTCGTCGGCGCCGCGTGCATTCTCGCCTGGGCCGTTCTCCTTGCCCGGACGCGCAAGGGCGCGCCCGGCTCGGCCTTCGCGCTGGCCTTCGCGGGTGTGGCATTCGCACCGGTCGCGAATCTCGTGGTCCCGATCGGCACGATCATGGCGGAGCGTCTCCTCTACCTTCCGTCCGCCGGCGTCTGCATCGCGCTGGCGTCCGCGCTGGCCGCCGCGCGGCGCGCGCCGGTCAAGGCACTTGCCGTCGCCGCGTCGTGCGCGGCGGGGCTCGTCGTCGTGGCGCTCTCGGTCCAAAGCGTCGTGCGCTTGCGGGACTGGCGCGACGACTACACGATCTTCAAGGCGGCGCTCCGGGTCGCGCCCGAAAGCGTCAGGGTCCTGTTCAATTTCGGGGCGGCCTGCGAAGAGCGGGGGGACGACGGATCGGCCATCGACGCCTACGAGAAGGCGATCGCGGTCTGGCCCGACTACGCCGACGCGCATTACAACCTCGCCGGCGTCCTGGCGCGGCGGAAGATGCTGCCGGCGGCGATCGATCATTACCGGGAGGCGCTGCGCCAGCAGCCCGGCAACGTGCAGTACCTGGTGAACCTGGCCCACAGTCTGGCGGCTCTCGACCGGCGGGACGAGGCGCGCGAGTTCCTGCACCGGGCCATCGGCCTCGATCGCCGGAGCGTCCTCGCCTACACGGACCTGGGGGCGGTCGAGCTGGCCGCCGGCGACACCCGGGCGGCCCTCACCGCTTACGCCGAGGCCGTGCGGCTGGAGCCGGCGAACGCCGACTACCTGCGCAATCTCGGCGTCGCGCAGCTCGAAGCGCACGACCCGGGCGCCGCCGCGACCTTCCGGAGCGCGCTCCTCGTCCGTCCAGGAGATGCGGATCTCCTCGACGCCCTCGGTCTGGCCCTCCTCGATGCCGGCGACACGGAGGGGGGGATCTCCGCGCTCCGGCAGGCGATCGCGACGCGTCCGGAGCACCCGGTCTACCGCTACCACCTCGCGCGCGGGCTCGAGCAGTCGGGCAAACTTCAGGACGCTGCAGCGCAGTACCGCGTGGCGATCCGCCTGGCCCCCACCGCCCCGTTCCCCATGAAGGGACTCGGTCTGCTCCTGGCGCGCCTGGGCGACAGCACCGGCGCGCTCGAAGCGCTCGAGCGCGCCGCGTCCCTCGATTCCAAGGGGAGCGTGATGGACGCGACCGCGCTCTCCCTCCTCGGTTCGCTGCGCCGCGGTGCCAAGGGCGAACACCCTCCCCGGTAGCGCCGCCGCTAACCGCCGGGCGCGCCGGGCGGTGCCGTCTTCTCCTTAAGCTTGTCCAGGACGGCGAGCGCCACGGCGCTCTTCGGGTCGAGCCGTAGCGTGCGGTGGGCCTCGTAGTCGGCCAGATCGTCCATCCCGAAGCTCAGGTAGAGCGCGGCGATGTAAGCGTGGGCGTCGGCGTTGCGGGTGATGTCGAAGACGAAGTAGGAGTATCCGGGCATGGCGATCGGCTTCTGCCGGCGCAGGGGGGCCCACACCTCGGTGTCGCTGAAATGCACCGAGTGCAGGACCATGGCGCTCACCGCCAGGACCTCGCGCGGCAGGCCATCCGGAACCCGCACGGGCCGCTCCTTGGCGTTGTCCAGGTTCCCCGACCCGGGGGCGTACTGGTAGCGCACGCCGTAGTACCAGGGGTCGCCGTTTCCCGAGTAGGCGCAGTAGATGATCGGCAGGTTCTCGGACTCCACGTACCGGCGCAGCGCCTTCGACGACTGTCCCCAGTCGAGGTTCGAGTCGAGCAGATAGAGGTGACCCTGGCGCGGTCCGCCCACCAGCTCGTTGAAGTAGGCGAGGTGGTAGGGGGCGATGCTCGCCGCCTCGACCACGTTCCACGCCAGGCAGGCGAGGACCCCCGAGGCGATCGCCCATGCCGCACGGGGCCGGCGCGCCGCCGCCCCGCCCGGCGGCGCCAGGAGCCGTCCGGCGGCGAGGTACAGAAATGGATAGACCGGCAGGAGATGCCTCAGACCGATATTCACCTTCCACAGACAGGTGATCAGCACGAGAACGACGATCGGGATCCCCACGAAGAGCTCGTCCTTGAGACGGCCCCGCCGGCCCAGGAGAAAGGCCGCGATCGAGGCGGCCACGATGAGAAGGGTCCCGATCGGTGTCTTGACCAGGTAGGCATAGAGAAAGTAGTACCACCATCCGTCCTCGGAGTACTGACCCATCATGTAGGCCTTGTGTCCCATTCCGGAGTGATGAAGACCGCGCTCCAGGCCGACGACGTAGGCCTTCATGCCCACGCCCGCATAGGTGACCGCGACGACCGCGAACGCGACGACGGCCACGCACGCCGCCAGGACGAGCAGGGGGAGGACCCGGGACCGGGAGGAGAGCGGCGTGCGCAGCGCGAACAGGACCACGAGCAGGAGGAGGAGAATCGGCAGCAGCCAGAAGGAGGTGAATTTCGACGCGAAGGCGCCGCCGACCGCCAGACCGCACCACAGGACACGCGCCGGGCCGGGTCGCTCCGACCAGGCCCACAGCGCGTAGACGGCGAGAAATATGAACAGGGTCACACCGAGGTCGGTCGTGACGAGCGACGAGTGCGCCACGACGTTCGGGTCGAGGACGTAGAGCGCCAGGGCGAGAAGGGCGCCGCGCGCGCCGAACAGGGCCCGGCCCCAGCGGAACAGGAACCATCCGAGCAGACCGGACAGGATCAGGACCTGCAGCCTCCCGACCAAAAGGATCATGTCGTTCGGGATCCGGTTCTCGTGAACGAAGATCCGCCCGATGTTCCATTCCTCCGCCTGGTCCCAGAGCGGTCCCCAGGGAAACTGCAGGCGGAGCAGGAGGAGGGGCAGCGCCGCCCACTCCTTGATGAGCGGCGGATGCTCGGGATTGAGGCGGAAATCCGCGCTCTCGAGGTACGAGTAGCCGGCGGCGATGTGCACCGCTTCGTCGCTCGTCTGCGACGACTCGCCGATGAACAGAAGGCCCTGCAGGGCGAGGAGCGCCAGGAGAGCCAGTGCGGCCGGACCGGCGCGCTTCTCCCAGGGGTCGCCGCCGCCCGGAGCCCCGGTCTCGTTCTGGATACTCGGCTGTTCTTTCGCCATGAGCGCGCAGGGTCCGGAAACGCGCGATGCTACTGCACGGCCCCGGGACCGTCAACCGCGGAGCCCATGCTAGGATGCGCGCCATGACGAGGCGTTCCGCGGGTCAGGGGCACCCGCTGCTGCTGTGGCTGTTGCTCGCCGTTTTCTTCCTGCAGATGATCACGGCCAGTCCGATCAAGTCCCCGACCTTCGATGAGCCGGCGCACATCGGCGCCGGTCTGTCGTACTGGACGATGCGCGACTTCAGGGTCAACCCGCAGCATCCGCCCCTCCTCAAGGAGCTGGGCGCGTTGCCGCTCGTCCTGACCGGAGCCCGTTTTCCCATGACGCGAGCGGACTGGGACAACGTCGGCGACCCGCCGCCGGTGTTCTTCCAGTGGCAGCTCGGCCGCGATGTCATCTTCGGGAACAATCCGAACAGCGTGATGTTCCGGGCGCGTCTGCCGTTCATCCTGCTGGCGGTCCTGCTCGGCGGCCTGATCTTCGCCTGGGGCAGGAGACTCCTGGGAGCGACGGCGGCGACCGGCGCGCTCCTCCTGTATGTCTTCGATCCGAACATCCTGGCGCACGCTCCGCTGGTCGCCACGGACTCCGGGTTCGCCGCGTTCACGGTCCTGTCCCTGTTCGCGCTGTGGTGGTATCTCAATCACCGCAGCCCGAAGCGTCTCGTCCTGTGCGGCCTCGCTCTGGGGCTGATGCTCGCGACCAAGTTTTCGGCGTTGATCCTCCTGCCGGTGGCGCTGGCGCTCCTGATCCTGGCGACACGGTGGATCCCGGCCGAGGCGCCGATCCGATCCTCGAGTCTGGTCGACCCGTTCGCCTCGGAGGACGGCGGTCAGCGGCTCGTCTGGTGCGTCTATGCGTTCCTGGCGATGGCTGTCCTGGCGGCGCTCGTCATCGAGGCCGTCTACCTCTTCCCGCGCAACCCGTTCCTGTACGTCGAAGGGGTCCGCCGCATCAACGCCGACCACGACCCGACGTATCAGGCGTTCATGGCCGGCGCCTTCAAGCCGCACTTCCTGACCTACTACCTCGTCTGCTACCTCGTGAAGGAGCCGCTGCCGGCGATAGCACTGGCCGCGATCGGGGGGTGGGCGGTGCTGCGCCGCGGAGCGCTGCCGGACATGGACCGTGCCTTCCTGTTCCTCCCGCCGCTGGCCCTCTTCCTCGCCTATTCGATCTACTCGGACAATCTCGGCTTCCGCTACCTCATCCCGGTGCTCCCTTTTCTGCATCTGGCCGGGGGCGCGGGTCTCGCCTTCCTGGTGCGGGAGGGGGGCGTCTGGCGAAGGGCCGTCGCCGCAGTCCTGTCGGTCTGGGCGGTCGTGGCGGGGACCGCCATCTACCCCGATCACCTGTCATACTTCAACGAGCTGGCCTGCGTGACGGAGCCGTCGCGTCTCGGCCTCGACGGCGGCTGGCGCTGCGGTCCGCGCTGGCTCGACGACAGCAACGTCGACTGGGGACAGGGGATGAAGCAGTTGAGAACGTGGCTCGCCGCCCATCCGCCGCAGGGTCCGCTGCGGCTCGGCTACTTCGGCAGCATCCGTCCCGAGACCTACGGTGTTGAGGCGATGGGGGTGCGGGTGGACGACCTGCTCGCGCCTCCCCAGCCGGGCGTCTACGTCCTGAGCGCCCACATCCTGGCCCGGGCGCGCGCCCGACTGCGCGAGCTGCACGGTGACGGACCGGAGAACTGGCTGCTGCACGCCCGGCTGTCGGCGATCGTCGGGCACGCCTACTATGTCTACGACATCCCGGAGACGCCGGGGCGATGAGACGAGCCGTCGTGGCCGCGCTCGTGATCCTCCTGGCCGGCGGCGCCGGGGTCCGCGCCGCGACAGGCGGCTCGCGCTTCACTCTGATGATGCACGGCTGGGCGTTCCTGACCTCCAACCGGCAGGGAGGGCGTTCGGGAGACCAGGACTTCGAATCCCAGAATCACCTGATGCTGATCGCCACGCGACCGGCGGGGAAGTGGACCCTGACGCTCCTCGGCACGTTCACGGCCGAGCCGCTGACCGTGCCGCCGCAGGGGTCGCCCGAGCTGTTCCAGCGCGGCGAGACCTACAAGGACGTCCTGCTGGTCGACCGCCAGCATCCGCACGATCTCTTCGTGCAGCTCGCGGCGGAGTGGAGCCGCGATCTCACGAAGCGGTCAAGATTCCGGGTGTACGTGGCCCCCTGGGGGGAGCCCGCGGTGGGACCGACGACCTACGTGCACCGACTGTCCGCCTCGGCCGATCCGCTGGCCCCCCTCGGACACCACAACCAGGACTCGACTCACATCTCCGCCGACGTCCTCACGACCGGGATCGATCTCGGCCCCTGGAGCGCGGAGGGATCGATCTTCCACGGAAAGGAGCCGGACGAAAACCGCTGGGACATCGAGCAGGGGAGTCTCGACTCCTACTCGGGCCGGGTGTGGTTCCGGGCGGCGCCGGGGCTGCGCATCCAGGTCTCGGCCGCGCGGCGGAAGCATCCCGAGGCCTTGGAGGAGGGGGATCAGACCCGTCAGACCGCCTCGATCGAATATGAACGGACGGCCCCGGCGGGGTTCGTCGCGGCCACGCTCGTGGCCGGCCGCAACCTCCTCGAGGGGGGCCTGGTGGAGTGGGGGAACACGCTCGAGGCGACATGGAAGTTCGCCACGAAGCACACGGTGTACGGTCGTCTCGAAAGGGTGGATCGGGATCTGTTCGAGCTCCTGAACAAGGAGCAGCGCCCCGAATCGGTGCCGGCCCGCCGCACCGCGGTCGACGCGCTGACTCTCGGCTACATGCGCGACCTGCCGCTCTTGACGGAAGCGGAGACCGCCCTGGGGGCAGGGGTGACCGTCTACCGCTTCGACGACAGGCTCGACACGGTCTACGGCGAAAGGCCGGTGTCGGCCCAGTTGTTTCTGAGACTGCGCTTCGGCTCCAAGGGCATGGAGCACCACCATCACGGGTAGCTCCTGGCTGCGCCACGCAGGTGACGCCACTTCCAGATCTCATAAATCGGCGGGTAGACGAGCAGCTCGAGGATGAAGCTGGTGGCCAATCCGCCCACCATCGGGGCGACCACGCGCTTCATCATGTCGGCCCCGGTCCCGAGCGACCACATGATCGGCATGAGGCCCATGAACGCCGCCGTCACGGTCATCATCTTCGGACGGATGCGCTTCACCGCGCCGTGGACGATCGCCTCGCGCAGGTCCCCGCGCGTCCGCATCCTCCCGGCACGGACCGCGTCGTCGTAAGCGAGGTCGAGAAACAGGAGCATGAAGACGCCGGTCTCGGCGTCGAGGCCCATCAGGGCGATCATCCCGACACCGACCGCGACCGAAACGTTGTAGCCGAGCAGGTACAGGAGCCACACCGCGCCGACGAGCGAGAACGGCACCGCGAGCATCACGATCCCCGCCTTCACCGCCGATTTCATGTTCAGGTACAGGAGGATGAAGATCAGGCAGAGGGTGATCGGCACGACGATCTTCAGACGCTCCCTCACGTGGAGCATGTTCTCGTACTGTCCGCTCCATTGGAGGGCGTATCCGGTCGGGACCCGGACCCTGTCCGCGACGGCGCGCCGTGCCTCCTCGACGTACCCGCCGATGTCACGGCCGGCGACGTCGACGTAGACGTATCCGGCGAGCAATCCGTTCTCGTCGCGGATCATGGCCGGCCCTGAAGTCAACCGGATGTCGGCGATCTGGCCGAGCGGGATCTGCGCCCCCGACATCGTCGGCACCATGACCCGCTGCAGGCGGTCCAGGCTGTCCCGCAACTCCGGGGCATAGCGGACGTTCACGGTATAACGCTCGCGCCCCTCGACCGTCGTCGTGATGGTCTCGCCGCCTATGGCGGACTGGATCACCATCTGGGCGTCCTGGATCGTCAGGCCATAGCGCGCCAGCGCCTCCCGCTTCAAGTCGAAATCGAGGAAGTAGCCGCCCGCCGTACGTTCCGCGAAGACGCTGCGCGTCCCCCGCACAGACCTGACGACGCCCTCCACCTCGGCGCCGATCCGCTCGATCACCGCCAGGTCCGAACCGAAGATCTTGATGCCGACGGGCGTGCGGATGCCCGTGCTGAGCATGTCGGTCCGGTTCTTGATCGGCATCGTCCAGATGTTGGGCACGCCGGGGAAGCGCAGCTTCCGGTCCAGCTCGTCGACCAGATCCTCCCGGTTGATCCGGTCCCACCAGATGTGACGCAGGGGTGCCTGCAGGAATTCCGGCCAGCGGGAGTAGAAGCGTGGTCTCTTGCGCCACTCATCGTGCGGCTTGAGGAGGATGGTGGTCTCGAACATCGACAGGGGTGCGGGGTCGGTCGATGTGTCGGCGCGGCCCGCCTTCCCGAACACGCGCTCCACCTCAGGCACCTCGACGATGAGGGCGTCCATCGTCTTCAAGAGTTTCTCCGCCTCGGTGACCGACAATCCCGGCATGGTCGTCGGCATGTAGAGGAGCGACCCCTCGTCGAGCGGCGGCATGAACTCGGACCCCAGGAGGACGTACACGGGTATCGTCAGGACGACCAGGATCAGCGCCGACGCGATCGTGGTCTTCGGGAATTCCAGGACCAGACGGCAGGCCGGCTCGTAAACCCTGAACAGGATCCGGCTGATCGGGTGCTTCTCCTCCGGGTGGTAGGTGCCGACCACGACCTGGTGCGTCAGCCGCGAGAGCCAGCGCGGCCGGAAGTCCATCCTGTCCATGCGCGTGAACAGCATCCGCATCGCCGGATCGAGCGTGACCGCGAGGACGGCCGCGATCGCCATGGCGAGGGTCTTGGTGTAGGCGAGCGGCTTGAACAGGCGCCCCTCCTGGTCGACCAGCGTGAAGATCGGCATGAAGGCCACGGCGATGACCAGAAGAGAGTAGAAGACCGACGGGCCGACCTCCTTGAGCGCGTCCAGCCGCACCCGGTGGAAGTCCGCCACGCGCCCGGAGGCCACCCAGAGCTGCAGCTTCTTGTAGGCGTTCTCGACCTCGACGATGGCGCCGTCCACCAGGACGCCGATCGAGATCGCGATCCCGGACAGGGACATGATGTTCGAGGTGAGTCCCATGAAATACATCGGGATGAAGGCCAGCACGACCGAAACCGGGATCGTGACGATCGGCACGATGGCGGAAGGGATGTGCCACAGGAAGACCAGGATGACCAGGCTGACGATGATCATCTCCAGCAGCAGCTCTTCCTTGAGAGTGTCGATGGAGCGCTGGATGAGCTCGGAGCGGTCGTAGGTCGTCACCAGCTCGACCCCGGGGAGAAGAGAGGGACGGACGCTCTCGATTTTCTCCTTCACCCTGTGGATGACGTTGAGCGCGTTCTCGCCGCTGCGCATGACGACGATCCCGCCCACCGTGTCCCCCTGGCCGTCGAGGTCCACCACGCCCCGGCGGATGTCCGGGCCGAGGGCCACCCGCGCCACGTCCCGCACCAGAACCGGCGTCCCACGGTCGTTTCCCCCCACCACGATGTTCTCGAGGTCCGAGACGGAGCGCGCGTAACCGCGTCCGCGGACCATGTACTCCGCGCCCGAGAACTCCACCAGCCGGCCGCCGACATCGTTGTTCCCCTGACGGATCGCCTCGATCACGCGCTGCAGAGGGACCTTCATCGCCAGGAGGGCGTTCGGGTCGACGTTCACCTGATACTGTTTCTGGAAGCCGCCGATCGAAACGACTTCGGCGACGCCGGGAACGCTTTGCAGCCAGTAGCGCAGGTACCAGTCCTGGAAGGAGCGCAGTTCGGCGAGGTCGTGGAGACCTTTCCGATCGACCAGGGCGTACTGATAGACCCACCCGACACCGGTGGCGTCCGGCCCCAGCTCGGTGCGCACCCCCTCGGGCAGACGCGGCATGATCTTGCTCAGGTACTCGAGCGTCCGGCTGCGCGCCCAGTAGATGTCGGTCCCGTCCTGGAAGATGATGTAGACGTACGAGAATCCGAAGTCCGACAGGCCACGGATCGACTTGACCTTCGGCGCCCCCAGAAGTGCGGTGATGATCGGATAGGTGACCTGGTCCTCCATGATGTCCGGGCTTCTGTCCCAGCGCGAGTAAACGATGACCTGGGTGTCCGACAGATCGGGAATGGCATCGAGGGGGACGTTCTGCATGGCGTACAGCGCCATGCCGACGGCCACGACCGTCAGCACCAGAACGATGAACTTGTTGTGCGCCGAGAACTCGATGATGCGCTCGACCATCACGGCTCCTTCGTCCCGCCCTCCGGCGACGCCAACGGGGCGGGCCGGGCCGCACTCTCCAGGGCCGCCTTGAGGCGCGACTCTGAATCGACCAGGAAATTGCCCGAGGTCACGATCCGTTCCCCCTCGGCCAGCCCCGCCAGAACCTCGACGGCCTCCGGCAGACGCAGCCCGAGGCGGACCTCGCGCGGCTCGAACGCTCCGTCGCCACGATCCACGAAGACGATGTCCCGCGTGCCTGTGGCAAGGACCGCCGTCTCGGGGACGATCAGCCTTTGTCCCAGGTCGCTCTCGAGCTCCACGTCGGCGTACATCTCGGGTTTCAGCTGCAGACCGGGATTGGGAAACTCGAGGCGGACCTGCACCGTCCGCGTGGCCGCGTCGAGGACCGGATAAACCAGCCCCACGCGACCGCGCAGTACCTTCCCGGGCAGATAGGAAAGTGTCATGGTCGCAGGCTGTCCCACCTTCACGAACGGGACCTCGTATTCGTAGACGGCCGCCAGCACCCAGACCCGCGACAGGTCGGCGATGTCGAGGAGCGCCGTATTCGCCTCAATCCGCTCGCCGTGCGTGACATTGCGCGCCAGAACGTATCCGGACATGGGGGCGTACAGGGTGAGGTCCCGCGATGCCTCCCCGGTCTCGGTGAGGTGGTGGATCTGCCCCGGCGTCAGGTCCAGGAGAAGCAGACGTCGGCGGGCGCTCTCGAGGAGCTCGTCAGCCCGCTGCACGGCCTCCGGAGGCACCCCCTCCCCCAGGGCATTCCGGCCCCTGAGGGCGACGAGGAACTCCTCCTGCGACGCAACGAGCTCGGGGCTGTAGATGCTCAGGAGAGGCTGTCCCTGGACGACCTTCTCGCCTGTGGCGTGGGCGTAGAGCGTCTCGATCCAGCCGCCGACCTTGGTGTGGACGTGATGCAGACGGGTCTCGTCGACCGCGACCCGTCCCAGCGCGCGAATCTCGCGGATGAAGGGAGCCTTCTCGACCACCTGCGTCCTGACGCCGATGAGTCGCTGCCTGGTCGCCGGGATCGACACGACCGCGTGCCCCTCGACCCGCGGTGTCTCCTCCGGCTGCTCCTGCATCTCGACCGGCACCATCTCCATTCCCATCGAATCCTTGCCCGGTTTGTCCGAGACTTCAGAAGGGTTCATCGTGGATCGGTAGATCACTCTCTTGGGCATCGGCGCGCGCGTGGCCCCCGCCGTCTCCACTGGAACCATCCGCATGCCGCAGATCGGACAATCGGCCGGCCGGTCGGACTGCATGCTCGGGTGCATCGGGCAGTGATAGACGGCCTTCACGCCGGACGAAGCGACCAGGCCCGACTGGTGGCGGCCCCGGTAGAGCGAGGCCACGCCGACAGCCGTCAGCCCGCCGAGAATGAAGGCCACGACGATCGAGGCGAAGCGGTACCTAGCGGTCGAGGGCACGGGGACCTCCCGCCTCGGCGTCAGCCGCCGGAATGTGGATGAGCTCGCGAACCAGAAGCGGCTCGAGCGCGGAGAGGGCCTGCATCCGCTCCGCTTCCTGGGTCGCGATCTCGATGCGATCGTTCAGAAGCGCTCTGAGGTCGTCGAGCACGTCGAGAAAGCCGATCCGCCCCGAGGAATACGACGCTCGCGCCGACTCCAGGGTGCTTTCGGCCTGCGGGAGCACACCCTGCCCGAGGAGGAAGAGCAGGCGATCGGCGCGCCTGACGCGCGAGACAAGTTCGAGGACAGAGGCGCGCGTGCGCACCTTGCCGCCGGCCAGGTCCTGACGCGCCGCCAGGAGCTCGGATTCTTCCTGCGCCACCGCCTGCGCCTGCTTCCTGTCTCTGTGCAGCGGCAGGCGAACGCCGAACGATCCCATGACCATCGGATCGAGGCCGTCGCGATTCTGGTAGGAAGCCGACCAGATGAAATCGGGTCGCAGGTCGAGGCGCGCCAACCGGAGTTTCGCTTCCTGGCGCCGTTCCGCCGTGTCAAGGGTCGCGACTTCCGGCGACGCGGTCACGGCGATCTCGGCCAGATCCATCTCGTCGGCGGGCAGGGTTCCTTCCGGAAGAAAAGTGGCCTCACCGACCGGCAGGTCGGCGGCGCGGCCGACGACGGCGTTCAAGCCGACCTCGGCCGTCCTCCGGTCCTGCTCAACGCGGGCGATCTCGGCCTCGAGGCGCAGGACCGCGGTCTGCGCCTTGAGGACGCTCTCCTGGATCCCCTCGCCGACCTCGTAACGCTTCCGGGCCGACTGCGAGAACGTCTCGAGCACCGAGCGGCTCTCCTCGAGGATGGAGCGCGTCCGATCGAGCCGGTACAACTCGGCGTAGGCGGTCTTGACGGCGGCCGCGACCAGCAGTCGCGCGCGTTCGAATTCCTTCCCCGCCCGCTCCGCGTCCAGGGTGGCGACCTCACCGGCGCCCGCCAGTTTCCCGGGGTAACGAAACTCCTGGGTCCAGGTGATCGACAGGGTGGAGAACTCGCTCTGACCGAGAGTGAAGCGCGAGATCCCATCGTTGAGGTACGACAGGCTGACCTCCGGATCGGGGGGCGCCTGCGCCTGGGACGGCCCCCGGCGGGCGGCCAGGGCCCGCGCCTCCGCGGCCCGGATCGCCGGGCTCGACGACTCCGCTTGGCGGAGCAGGTCCGCCAGGTCCGCGGAGACGGGTTTGTCCGGGGCCCCGGCCGCCGTGCTCAGCGCGGGCAGGACCGCCAGCAGAACCGGCAGGAAAGTTTTCATGGAACACCTCGAACGGCGCGGAGTCGCCCTTGCCTCGGGACGACACGCGCGAAATCGGAGATTCAGATCGTCAGTCGGTGGATTGGAGGCCGAGGAGAAGCGAGATCAGCGCAGGATCGAAACGTTACGGAGGAACACAGGGGCCGACCGATCGTGAGCCGGGAGGTACCACAGACGGTCGGTCCGCGCCCGGTCGAAGCCCGAGGAAAGATCGACCCCGGGGCGATCGGCATGCACCGGCTGCGCCCGCTTGCCCTGCCCGGAGGCGGCCGGAGGAGCCGGAGTTCCAGGCGACGTACCCGGAGCGGCCGGTGCGCGCTCGACCGAGCAGCAACTCTTCGCCCCCATCTGGGAATGGCATGGCGCCTGGGTCTTGCAGCAGGGCATCGCCGCCGCCCCGGGCCGGGCGCAGAGTATCGAGGGAACCCAGGGCGAAAGGAGGGCCGTTACGGTCAGGACCGCAAGGAGGCGACCGGCTGTGTGCATACGTTGAATATACATGGCCCGACCCTGACTGACAAATCATGCAAACTGAACGCCAGAGTCTTCGGCGCGCGGGAACGGCCCTGTCCGGACGTCGACGCGAGGCTGGGCGCGCCGGAATTGCGCGCCCGGGCGCTCCCAGGTGCTAGACTATGCGGACTTTTGCGGGGTTGGCGCGATGAAACAGAAGGGTTTGGGCCGGATCGCCGTCCTGGGCGCGGGGAAGCTCGGCGAGAGTCTGATCGCCGGGATCATCGACTCCGGACTGGTCACACGCGATCAGCTTGTCGCCACGGCCAAGCACGCGGAGCGCCTGGAATCGCTGACATCGCGCCTGAAGATCGCGACGACTCTCGACAACGCCGGCGCCGTGCGGGGGGCGGCGGTCGTCATCCTGGCGGTGAAGCCGCAGGCGATGGAGGAAGTTCTGCGTGCGATCCGAGGGCGGGTGACGCGCCGGCAGCTCGTCCTGTCGGTCGCCGCTTCGGTCGACACGGCCTTCATCGAGAAGCGGCTCGGCCCGCGCGTGCCGGTCGTGCGCGCCATGCCGAACACGCCGTGTCTCGTGCGCCAGGGGATGACGGCCGTGTGCCGCGGGCGCTTCGCGGACGCCCACCACCTCGAGATCGCCCGCCGCATCTTCGAGCCGCTGGGGCGCTGCATCATCCTGGACGAGCGTCACATGGATGCGGTGACGGGGTTGTCGGCCTCGGGGCCCGCGTACATCTACGTGGTCATCGAGTCGCTCGCCGAAGGGGGCGTCAAGGTGGGGCTGCCGCGCGACGTGGCCACCATCCTGGCCGCCCAGATGGTCCTGGGGGCGTCCTCGATGGTGCTGCAGACGGGCGAGCATCCCGCCAAGCTGAAGGACATCGTCACGACACCCGCCGGGTGTACGATCGACGGGCTCCTGGAGTTGGAGGAGGGAGGGCTGCGCGTGACCCTCATCAAGGCCGTGGTCCGCGCGACCCGCAGGGCGGCCGAGCTGATCCACGGCTGAGGACACTGGACGTCCCGTTTCTGATATCCTCTGCCCTCCTGAGTCGAGAAAGGAGGCGGAAAACACTTCCATGAGGAGCATCCACACTATGAACAGACGCTTGAGCATCATCTCCATCGTTGCGCTGGTTGCCGTCGCGGCGGTCGCCTGTGCCAAGGCCCCGCAGGAGGACATAGACGCCGCCAAGGCCGACATGGACAAGGCGAGGCAGGTCCAGGCGGAGACCTGGTCCCCGAACGAGTTCCAGGCCGCCGATCAGGCGATGACCGCGGCGGACGCCGAAATCCAGGAGCAGAACGGCAAGTGGATGAAGAACTACGACAAGGCGAAGGAGCTTCTGGCCAAGGCCAGGGAAGAGGCGGCGAAGGCGACGACGGCGGCGGCGGCGAACAAGGAGCAGGCCAAGAAGGACGCCGAAGCGTCGATCGCGGCGGCCGACACCGCGCTGCAGACGGCCGAGGGGAACCTCAAGGTGGCGCCGGTGAGCAAGGATTCGAAGGCCGATCTGGCGCTGTACAAGAGCGATCTCGAGACGCTCCGCGGAACGCTCGAGCAGGCCAAGCAGGGCTTCGCGTCCGAGGACTACAAGAAGGCCCTCGAGAGCGCCAACTCGGTCAAGGAGAAGGCGACCTCGATCGCCGACAAGCTGGAGGAGGCGAAGAAGAAGCGAAGTGGCGTCCACCCCAAGAAGGCGTAAGCCTGTCCTGGGTGGTGCCCCGGCCCGCGTGACGCGGGCCGGGGTCCTGCCTCCCCCCACGATCCTCCCGCGCACATCCTTCGTGTCGTCCTCTCGGGTCCGTTTCACAGGCCTGGCCCTCGCCCTCCTGGGCGGTCTGGGGTTCGCCTGCGGGCGGCCCCCTCAGGACGATCTGGAGGTGGCGCGCTCGGCGATGACGCGCGCGGGCGAGGTGCAGGGGGTGGAGCGCGCTCACGACCTGTGCACCGCCGCCCGCTCGGTCCTCCTGCGAGCCGAGACCGAGGTGCGGGTGCAGGACCACCGGTCGGCGCTGCGACGCGATTATGACGAAGCCGCCCGTCTCGCCTTCCAGGCCCGTCTGGCCGCCGAAAGCTGCGCCTTCCAGGCGGGTGCCATGCGGGCCAGGACGCGCGCGCGGGCGCGCGCGGCGATCGACGACCTCGCCGCGGCCCTGCCGCGCGCCTCGACGCTGGCGCGTCACGTCGGCGACTCCGATCGCGTCGATGACCTCCTGCAGGTCGAGATCGCGCTCGGTGAAGCCAGGAGCGCCTTCGACAGAAGCCAGTTCGAGAGGTCGGAGGCGGCGGCCGAGCGCGGCCGCGCCCGTCTCGCCCAGGCGGTGGCGGCGATCAATCTGCTGTTCGACTCCTACACGACGAGCCCCCGGCGCGCCGACTGGGGACGCTGGGTGAAGGAGACGCTGCGCGACAGCGGGCGCACCGGCGAGCCGGTCATCCTGGTGGACAAGCTGCGCCGCGAGCTCCTGGTGTACCGCCGGCAGGATGAGCTGGCGATCTATCCGGTCGATCTCGGGATCGGCGCGATGAACAGCAAGGTGAGGGCCGGCGACGATGCGACGCCTGAGGGGCGCTACCGGATCACCGAGGTGCGCGGCCCGAGCCAGACGCACTACTATCGTGCCCTGATGCTCGACTACCCCAACGCCGAGGATCTGGCGCGTTTCAAGAGGCTGAAGCGCGCCGGTCGCGTGTCGCGCCGCGACGACATCGGCAGTCTGATCGAGATCCATGGGCACGGCGGCCGCAGCCAGGACTGGACGAAGGGGTGCGTGGCCCTGGACAACGACGACATGGACGACCTCGTCCCGCGTGTGCGTGTCGGGACCGCGGTGACGATCGTCGGGACGATCCCCGTGGAGGTCCTTCCGTGAGCCGGTTCCCCATGGACGCGCCGCCTTCGCAGGGCGTCCGGCTGCGCCGGGCCGGCGTCGTGACCGGAACACTTCTCCTGATCCTCCTTCTGTTCGCCCTCGTGTACCGGATGCACCTCCTGCGGCACGAGACCCCTCCACCCGACACGACGCCCCTGACCGCAGCGGAGCAGCGGGAGTATCGCGCGCTGCAGCAGCGCGCCGAGTCTCTCTCGAGCCAGATCGCGGCGTTCCGTCCCACCGGGACCTACATCGTGATCGACACGGGGCGGAATCTTCTGTCGATCTACAAGAACGGCGAGAAGGTGCACGAGGCGGTCTGCTCCACCGGCAGCGGTCGGGCCCTCTCCGACCCGGTCCGCCGCCGCATGTGGGTGTTCGACACGCCTCGCGGCGAATTCACCATCCGGGCCAAGTACCCGAACCCGGTCTGGGTCAAGCCGGACTGGGCGTTCCTGGAGGAGGGGGAGCCGATCCCGCGGGATCTCGCGGCCCGGCTCGCCCCGACCGAGCTGGGCGCCTACGCCATGGACCTGGGCGACGGTTACCTGGTCCACGGAACGTTGTACGAGAGGGCGCTGGGGCTCAGCATCACCCATGGCTGCGTCCGGCTGGGGGACCGGGATCTCGAGACTGTGTACAAGACGGTGCGGATCGGGACGCAGGTGTACATCTTTTGAGGAGCCTCGTGAAGGGGACCGCGCTCGCCCTCTCCCTGGTCGCTCTCCTGGCGGCGCCGCCGGATTCCGGGGACTCGAGCGCGGCCGGCACGGGAGCCGCCCGCCCCGCCCCGCAGTTCACCCGCGCCGATCTCGCGGCGCTGCGGCGCAGGGTCGCGCTCCTCGAGAGCGAGCTCGCCCTGGCGCGATCGCGCAAACCGTACCTCGTGGTGGACGCAGAATCGAAGCGACTGCGCCAGGAGCTTTTTGGGATGACGCTGCGCGAGATCCCGGTGCGGGAGATCGACATCGACGGGCTGCGACGCACCGGGGAAGGAGGCGTTCCGGGACCGCTGTCCCTCGCCGGCATCGTGACTCTGAAGGAGAAGGATAAAGACCCGCGCCTGTCGCCGCTCACACCCGAGCAGATCGAGCAGGGGGCCGCGGACGAGAACGTGGCCGACGCCTTGCCGCCGGAGGCGCCGGCCGATTACGCGCTGACGTTCCAGCAGCCTGTCGTCGTCAGGATCGAGGGGATCCCCGAGAAGAAGACCGGCGTGCGCGGCGTCCTGTCGTGGTGGCCTCGTTCGTGGTCTCGAGGCACGGCGGGCGGGGGGGAGATCCTCCTGAGCGTCACGGTCCATCTCGACGAGACCCCGGCGCAGGAGGTGTACCGCTCGCTCCTGCCGGGGGAGCGCCTGATCGTCGTGCCGCCGCCGGGATTCCTCCTTCCGGACGCCGGACAGGAGGCGCCGCGCAGCGTCCGTCAGGGCCGGCCGGCGAAGCCCCCGGCCCCGCCGCCGGGCCTGACCCCCGCGGGTGTGCCGTTCAGGATCCCGCCGCCGGTCGCGGAGACGCCGGCCGAGGGTGCGTCCCCCGCGTCTGCCGGGGACGGTGCGGAGGGCGCCGCGGGTCACGCGGCCGAGGAGGCGCCGGCCCCGCCGGCGGAAGCGGCGCCCACCCCGACTCCGCCGCCGGAAGACCCACCGGCCCAGACGCCCCCGTCGTGAGATCGCGCCGCCCGGGTCTCTTGATTTCGAGCCGGGCGGGCACCATGATCCCCGGGCGCGCGGCCTGAGAGCGTCGCGCCTTTGGTGTGTCGGGAGCGCCCATGCCCCTTGCCGTCGCCCGGTTGCATGAGTTGCAGGACGATCTCCTGTCGATCATGGACAGGAAGAATCACTGGGCCTGGCCCCACTTCAACGAGGGTCACGCGACCCGTCCGCAGCTCCTCCTTCATTTCCAGCAGGAGTTCGATGTCTACGTGCGCGACTTCCCGGTGTTCCTGAGCCGGGTCCATTCGCGCTGCCCGCACCCCGAAGTCCGGCAGGACCTCGCGGAGAACATGTACGAGGAGGAGACCGGCAAGCTGAGCAAGGGGGTGCCCCACCCCGAGCTGTTCGTCGTCATGATGGAAGGACTGGGCTTCCCGCGCTCCCGCTTCAGCGGCATCGATCTCCTGCCGGAAGCGGCCGCCTACCGCGCCTTCATCGACCAGGTCACCACGCGCCGTCCCTGGATCGAGGGGGCCGCGCTGGTGACCATCTTCATCGAGGGGAGCGTGGACGATCGACGCAGGATCGGCGCGCCCGAGCCGGAGGATCCGGTCGACCTCGAAGCCGAGCTCCGGAGCAACGCCCTGGTGAAGCACTACGGAGTGGACCCGCGCTTCCTCGATCTGAAGCGGGCGCATCACATGGTCGAGACCGGTCATCGCAAGATGGCCTGGAAGATGGTGCTCGATCACGCCGGCTCGCCGACGGTGGCCGACCGTATAAGGCGCGTGCTCTCGAGAAGCCTCGACCTCTGGCTCCTGTACCGCGACGGCGTGGCGCGCGCCTGCCGCATCGAGAGGCCCTCGCATCCCGGTCGCTGACCGGCGACCGGGCCCGCTCAGGGCCGGTGCGGATCCCCGACCTCGAGCCAGCCCCCCTCGTCGAAGAACCCGAATCGTCGCTCCAGCTTGACGTAGATCGGACCCGCTCCGGGCAGCGCCTGGACCGGCACCTCGACGATCCCGCCGCGCCGGTCGCCTCGAAGGGAGGCCCGTCCGCGCGTCGCGTCGGTCAGGAGGTCCTTCACGTCGGCCCCCCCGCGCCTCCAGCGCAGCGGGAACGACAGGCTCTGTCTTTGTCCTGGCCGGCCGGCCGCCAGACGCAGAGTCGGGCGTCCGAAGGCGCCCAGGCGCGGGCGCAGCACCAGATCGAGATGCAGGACATCCGGGTCCAGCCGCACACGGCGGACGGGGTGGAGACCGTCCAGCTCGGGAGCGGCTTCGCCGCGGTAGAAGATCTCCGATCGTTCGGTGGTCGACAGGAACTTGCGACGATGCACGGTGAGCTGCGTGGCGTGACAGCGGATGGCGCGGCGCTTTCGTTCCTTCTCCTGTTCATTCGGCTCGAATCGCACGGCCGCCGGGCCGTTTGGCGCGCCCGCGTCCGGTGACCGGCGCACGCAATGGATCAGGTAGCTGAAAAGAGCCGGGCGTCGTGCAGGCTCGAGACGGGCCAGGGCCAGCCGCACGAGGACCGCGAGTGCGCTGTGATCGGGATGCAGATCGAACAGGCAGGGGGCGACCAGAAGGGTCGTTCGCCTCTCGAGGAGGAGCGCCTCGATCCGGTCGACGGCCGATTCCCCGCCCGCCAGGAGGACGTCGGTGATCGCCCCGTCGGGAAGACCGAGGAAGACGGCGTTGTCGGCGGGGACTCCCAGCTCGGCCAGGGCCGCGAGCGCCTCCCGGCGCCGTCTCTGGCCGAACCGGGCGCAGTCCTCCGGCCCCACCCGCAGACGCCTCTCCACCAGACGCTGAGTCCAGGGATTGTTCTGGCCGTCGGTGGCGAAGACCACGACGACCTCCCCCTGGCGCGCCAGCGCCCTCTGCACGAGGCCTCCCGCGGCGAGCGTCTCGTCGTCGGGATGCGGTGCGAGAAGCAGCACGCGCTCGCCGGCCGCGGGCCCGTCCCAGGTCATCGTGCCGCTCCGGCTGGAGCGAAGGGGGAGAAGCCCCGCTCCGTCGCCTGCGCCCACAGGATCGCCACGCGGCCGGTGCCGGGGGCAGGCCGCAGCTCGTGGTGGCCGGGAAGAAGATCGCGCGGGCGATCGTACGGCAGGCCGTCGATCGCCCCGGGGAGGCCGCCCGATTCCGCCACGACCGCGTAGCGGGCGCGCATCGGGATGTCGAAGCGCAGCGGCGCGCCTGCGGGCGCGGTCGCGGGGTCGACCACGGCCCCGACCACCCTCCAGGCACCCACCACGACGTAATAGTCCTGCAGGAAGCGACGGGCCCGCGGCGGGAACCCCGCGATGTCGGCCGGGGCCACGCAGGTGCCGGTCTCGATGCAGCGCTCCGGGATCGTGTCCCGGATCAGTCCCCGCGACATCCGCTCGAGGGTCATCGTCTCGAGAGCATAGTAGAAGGGACGGTTTCGGAACACGGCCTGCCCCTTCAGGTCGAGCACGAAGTCCTGCGGGCCGGTCAGGGCCAGGACCTCACGAAGCCGCCGTTCCTGCGGCTCCGTGGCGTGCGCCGCCACCGGCGAGAGGGCCGGCAGGAGGACGAGCTCGAGGCATGCGAGGAGTCCGGGGACGAGCGCCGCGCGCCGTGCCGTCCAGATCCACGCACCGCCCGCCAGCAGAGCCCCGGCGAGAAGCGGCGCGAACAGCGGATAGAACGGCAGGAGGTCCTGGCGCGTGTGCACCGGCCAGACGGTCGAAAGGAGCACGTACTGCGAGCCCGCCAGAAGCAGGAGGAACGCCGCGCGTGCTCCATCGCCGGGGAAGCGCTTGATGATGAAGCGGGCGGCGGCGAGGAGCAGGCCGAGGATCGGCACCAGCAAGTAGATCCTGATCGAATATCCCCATCGCCCGACCCCCGGCAGCAGGTTGTGCCGGATCGTGCAGTCGACCAGCGCCCCGAGCGCGCCTCGCGACGCGAAGTACAGAACGATCGCCGCGGGCGGCAGGAGGGCGCCGGCCAGGACCGACAGGCCGTACGGGAGAGCGCGGCGGCGCGCGCCCCCGCCGGCCCGGGGCAGGAGCAGAAGGACCGACACCGCCGCGAACGCCAGGGACGAAAAGAGCATCACGCTCTTCAGCGACACGGCCAGACAGCAGCCGAACAGGATCCCGGCCCCGAAGCCGCGCCGCGCCTCGAGCGGCCCGCAGAGCACAAACGCGATCGCCAGGACCCAGACGGCGGCCCACAGGACGTCGGTGCGGTACTCCAGCGACTTGAAGAAGAAGGTCGGGCTCAGTCCGCAGATCGCTGCGGCCCACAGCCCGGCGCGCCCGCCGAACAGGCGCCGGCCGACGAGGAACGTCGCGGCGAGCGCCGCCGCGAACAACGGCGTCATCGCGAGCCGCATGAACACCAGGATGCGCGGGTTCTCCCCGATCAGCGCCACCAGCGGCGCGCTCAGGATGTGAAAGAGGGGGGCGTGGTTGTCGAAGACGTCGCGATAGGGGAGAAGCCCCTTCGTCCAGGCCCAGGCGACGTGCAGGTGCTGCGGCTCGTCCGAATCGATGGGGTAGGCGGACGCGTATGCGATGCGCAGAATGACCATCGCCCCGAAGAGCGCGACGAGCGTCAGGGGCTCCGCGCGGGAGAGCGCATTCAGGCGGGGGCGCGCGTCGGGGACCACGGCGGTGGTGATCGGCTCGAGCGCGGTCGCGCCGTGCTGGTCCACTAGGCTTCGCGAAGTGCGTTGACGATTTTCAGACGCGCGGCCCGGGCGGCCGGCAGGAGCCCGCCGAACAATCCCATCGCGAGGGAGAAGATCACGCCGGAGACGATCAGCGGGACGGTCAGCTCGAAGTTGAACATGATCTCGGCGAAGGTCGCGAAATTGCTGGTGCCGGTGGGCGCGGTCAGGATCGAGCGCACGACCAGGGCGGCGAGGAGGGCGCCGCACAGACCGCCGAGCAGGCCGAGTGTCGTCGACTCCAGCACGAACGAGGTCAGGACGACCGTGCGCGAGAAGCCGAGGGCCCGCATCGTGGCGATCTCGCGCGTGCGGGCCGAGACCTGCGCGTACATCGTGTTCATGGCGCCGAACGAGGCGCCGATCGCCATGATGACGGCGACGAAGTAGGCCAGGAACTGGATCGGTTTGGCGGTCCCCATCTGCTTCTCGAAATACTCGGTCTCGGGCTTGGCCTCCAGCTTGATCCTCTGGTCGTCCTTCACCGCGGCGATCACCCGATCACGCCCGCTGCCGCTGTCGGTCGCGTGCACCAGGACGCTGCTGTACCCGGTGTTGCGGTGAGCCTGGTCCTGCACATTGTGCAGGTCGGCCCACATCTCCGAGTCGTAGGGCGACCCGGCCGCGTCGAACACCCCGACCACCGTCCAGTGCTCCGAGCCGGCCGTGATGGTGCGGCCGATCACCATGTCGGCGAAGCGCTCCTTGAGACGCGTCGAGACGATCGCCTCGGCGGTCCCGCTCTGGAACATACGCCCCTCGACGACGCGCACATTGTCCCCGCGCAGGGTGAACGCCTCCGGGCCGACGCCCCGCACGATGACGTTCGTCCGCTTGCCGTCCTTGCGCGGAATGTTGATCAGGACCACCGTCTCCGGCGACGCCAGTGGCTGGCCGTCCTTGCCGCGCTCGATCCCCTCGAGCGTGCGGATCGCCTCGAACTGGTCGAAGCTGACGTAGCTCTGCACGTCCGACTGGGCTCCGACGCGCAGCACGATGACGTTCTTCGCCGACACCGTGGTGCTGAGGGTCTTGCGCACCCCCTCGGCCAGCGACATGACGAGCAGGAAGACCGTCACGACCAGGGCGATCCCGAGCACCGTCATCGCCGTCGAGACCTTGCGGACGACGAGATTGCGCAGGTTGTACTTGATCGGGATCCACATCACGCCACCTGCCTGAGACCGTCGACGATCGACACGCGCGCCGAGCGGATGGCCGGCACGAATCCGGAGACGATGCCGATGGCGACCGCCGCGACGAACGCGGTCAGGAGCGTGGCCGCCGAGATGTGGATGTTGTAGGCGAGCGGCGCCACGGGCGAGTGCTTCATCCCCTCCACCAGCATGTGGGTGAACGGTATGGAGAACAGGACGCCGACCAGGCCGCCGAGCAGGGCCAGGACCATCGCCTCGGACAGGACCAGCCCCAGCACCTGACCCCGCCTGAAGCCGAGGGCGCGGATCACGGCGATCTGCGTCGTCCTCTCGCGCGCGCTCATCGCCACCGAGTTGGCGACGATCAGGACGACCGTGAACAGGACGACGAGGGCGATGCTCCGAATCAGGAGCTTGACGTTCCCCATCATCTCGGCGAACTGCAGCATGAACTGCTTCTCCGGCATCGCCTTCACCGGCGCCTCGCTGTTCTCGAACATCTTGTTGATCGCGTCGCAGACGACCGGCACCTGCTCGGGCGTCTTCGTGCGCAGGAAGAAGATGCCGGTCCGCTCCAGCCGGCCGATCGAGGAGTTCTCCAGATATTTATTGTGGAAGAAGATGTTCGACTCGTCCGGCCCCTTGTACACGCCGCGCAGGACCAGGTCGAGGGTCCCGGTGATGTAAGAGCCCTTGATCTGGATCCGGTCGCCGATGCCCCAGTGATACTTGTCGATGAGCTGCTTGCCGTCGACGAACGAGTCGCGCTCCGCCTGCCACGTCTTGAGCTGGTCCTCGGGAAGCGTGTAATCGTCGTGGATCACGGCCCAGGTCTCGG